>CANJCM010000117.1 GCA_947472765.1 Opitutia bacterium | reverse complement strand
TGAAGGCGGGGAAGGGAGGGAGCTTCGCCCCCTCCCTTTGACCCTCCCCATAAATATTTTACTTCCGCCAATCCCAAAAGTGTCAGCGATGATATGGCGGTAAGTGTCAGCGATGAGTGGCGGGGTGCCTCGACCGCGCCCGATGAACCCAACCGCGCCGCATCCGCAGCGGGAACGACCGCGTCACTTCGCCGGCTGCCACTTGGCGAGGAACGCCAGGATCTTCTTCGGGCTGTGTCCCTCGCCGTCCTCGAGTTCGTCGGTCGAAAGAGTGGTGAGCTGCTTCCCGGTTCGGTCGAGCACGACGATCATGGGGACGCCCTGCGCGATTGGGTTGCCGTAGCGGGCGTCGACGTCGGCATTCCGCTTCGTGCCGTTCCGCGTATTCACGTCGATTTCCACGACGACGAAATGCCGGGCGAGTTCGCGGGCGACGTCGGCGTTCTCAAACGCCGCGTGCAGCCGGCGGCACCAGATGCACCAGTTGGCGCCGAAGACGATGACGACGTTCTTGTGGCCGGCGGTGGCAGACTCGAGAGCTTTGGCGACCTGCACGTTGCCGTCGGCCTTGGTGTCGTAGATGTCCGGACCCATCGTCGGATATTCAGGTGCGGCGGCGAGTGGCGCACACAGGAGGATCAGCCAAAAAATCAGGCGGGCTGGCATGGAGGTCATTGGCGAAGTGGTTTTGTAGCCCGCTGCGTGAGCAGCGGGATGAGATGGCGTGAGGCAAGCCGAAGTCCCTGCCCTCACGGGCAGGGCTACATCGAGCAGATGATTCTGGTCTTGGGATTCGAAGGACAAGTTCAACCGCTGGATCAACTCCAGCCGGCAGGGAACTGTGGTCAACGCTCCGCGCGATGCGCCACCCAGAACCGGCAGTCGTCGGAGAAGTCGCGGACTGCGCGGGTCTCGGCCGCAACCTGCCGGCGCATCGCGTCGTGGGTGTGCGTCCAACCCGTGGCGGCCAGGTCCTCGAGGATTTCCTCCCGGTCGGGCAGGTGCATGAAGGTGTTGCCGGCCTCGTCCGAGAAGTAGCGGTCGCCAAACTCCACCAGTCGCGGGTCCTGCGTGCCGCGTTTCCAGCGCAGCGCTTCGAGTCGCCAGAGCGCCTTCTCGGTGGGCGAGCAGTTGCGATCGTGGGTCGTGAACAGGAGCGGAGCGCCCGGTGTGCACACCCGGTGCAACTCCCGAAGCGCGGCCCGGCGATGAGAGCGACCGGGAATCTGCATCAGCCCATTGAACAGGAACAGCGCACCCCCGAAGGTCTTCCCGGCGAGGGCGTGGCAGGCCGCCAGATCGGTGGCGTCCGCCTGAAGGAAATGGATCGCCTCCGCCTCGCGTTCGACCGCCAGGCTGATCGCCTGATCCACCAGTTCGTCGGCGAAGTCGAAGGCGGTGAGATTGCGGTATCCGAGATCCCAGAGACCCAGCGTGGCCCGTCCCGCGCCACAGCCGGCTTCAATCAGTGGCGCCGCCTGGTCGCTGAAGTACTCCTCGATCAGGAGCCGCTCCGAATTCCAGAGCCCGAGCCGGTGCGCGGCGCGGGTGTAGTGCATCACCGCGGTGAGATGATTGAAGTCGGCCCGCACCTGCGCGGCGGAGATTTTTTTCATCGCGGGTTCCGCGGTTCTCCGACGCTCAGGGTTTCCGGCTTCGCCACGCGGCGATGAACATGCCGTTCGCTTCGACGGCATGCGGCCAGAGGACGACCTGCGTGGCGCCGGGCGTCGTGCCCCCCGGCGCGGAATCGGCAAACACCGGCACCGGCTCCAACTCGGGATGTGCGGCGGTGAAGGCATCGGCCACGGCGGAAGTCTCGCTCCGCGTCAGCGTGCAGACCGAATAGACGAGCCGGCCGCCGGGCTTCAACGAGCCCGCGACCTGATTCAACAGCGCGAGCTGGGTCGCGGCGAGTTCGTGCACGTCCTCGAGGGTGGTCGTCCAACGCGCGTGCGGATTCCGCTGCCAGGTGCCGACGCCGCTGCACGGGGCGTCGACGAGGATGCCGTCGAACTTTGCCTTGGTGGGCAGCCGCGTCCCGCCCTCCCAGGCGACGGCGCGATAGTTGAACAACTTGGCGCGGGCCGCGCGCCGCTTGAGCGTGTCGAGTCGCCCGGTGTGTCGATCCGTGGCCCAGACCACGCCCTTGTTCTGCATCAGGTCCGCCAGGTGAAGCGTTTTTCCGCCCTCGCCCGCGCAGACATCCCACCACGTGGCACCGGGCTGCGGAGCGCAGGCGATCCCGACGAGTTGCGAGGCGAGATCCTGAATTTCAAATTCGCCCGTCTTGAACTGCTCCGTGCGAAAGAGATCCTGCCGGCCGGTGAAGCGCAGCGCGTCAGCCGCGTGCGGGGTGGGTTCGCCGGCGAAGAGGGACTTCGCGAGCGCGGCGGCCTGGCCGGGCCGGGCGCGGAGCCAAAGATTGGGGTCCCGTTGCAACTGCACGAGTGACTCCGGGGGCAGGTTGACTTCCGGGGCGAGCCACTCGGGGACCGCGAAGCGGGCGAGTGCCTGGGGCTTCACCGATTTGGGATCCGCGGTGAAGCGCTCGTGCATCGCCGCGGCCTGTTCGATGCGTTTCTGCGGCGAGGCCTTCGAGTCCAGCCAGCCGAGCCAGCGAAAGTAGGCGAACACGGCCTGACTCACCGCGCGGCGCGCCGGCGGCTGCAGGTAGCGGTGACGCTCGAAATAGACGCGCAGCGCGGTGTCGGCGCGTTGATCGCTGCCGATCGTGGCGAGCACCTGGGCGGCGTGATTGAGCGTGGTTTGATCGGGCATGAGTGATCCTGAGATTACGCGGAAGCGGACGCAGAAGGGCGAATGGATTCTTCGCTGCGCTCAGAATGACAAACCGTCGAGCCACACTCCCCGTCCTGCGGGCACTCCTCTCCAAGAGCGGAACCTGGCCATTGGCGATTTTGGATTCCCGATTTTCGATTGAGGATCCAGCTCAGAGCAGTCCGACCAATCGGAAACCGAGAATCCAAAACCGAAAATCCCTACGTCCGCTTCGACCAGCGGCGATCCTGCTTCAGCTCGAGCGGGCGGGTTTCGATCTGCACGCCGGCGACGGCGGGGTGGCTGTGCAATTTGTGAAACGCGGTCGCGTTGACCTTCCAGGTCAGCGCCTGGCTCGCCTCGGCCAGCGGCGCGATTCGGCCCTCGAACACGAAGCCGAATTCGACCCGCGTCTCGCCCACCTGCCGGTTCAGCGTTTCGCGGAGCTGCTGCAGGAAATCGGTGAGTTCGGGATGCGTCGGATGCAGCAGCCAGATTACCTTCCGGACCAATCCGGCCACCTGCGCATCGAGCGGATAGACCTCCTTCACGTTGATGCGAGGGCCCTCCTGGCTGACGATGATGTTGCCCTGGACGAGCACGAGGGCGTTCTCGGCCAGCGCCGTGCCGTAGTTCGCATAGCCGTCCGCGAAGAGATTCAGCGGCACGGACGAATATCGCGTTGCGAGGGTGAAGGCGACCCACGGACGGTTGTCCTTCTTCGCGAGCTTCTTCACGAGGTTGCTCGCGATGCCGCAGAGGCGAAAGTCGCTGCGCTCCGGCCGCTGCAGCAACTGGTCCGCCGGACAGGTGTCGATCGACTCCGACAAACCCGCGTAGAGGTTCATCGGGTGGCCGGACACATAGAAGCCGAGCAGTTCCTTCTCGAACGCGAGCCGCTCGACGGCGGTGAAGTCGCCCGCGGACGCGCGCGATTTGAGATCTGAGATCTGAGATTTGAGATTTTTGGCCGGCTCGGGGGCGGCGAACATCTCGAGGAAGCTGTGCTGGCCGGCGGCGCGGTCCTTCGCGGCGGCGGCGGCTCCCGCGAGGGCGGCGTCGATGCCGTTGAACAACTCCTGTCGCGAGGCGCCGCTGAAGTCGAAGGCGCCCGTCTTCACGAGGTGCTCAAGCACCCGTTTGTTGATCGCCCGGCCGTCCACCCGCGCCGCGAAGTCTGCAAAGTCGACGAACGGCCCGTTTTTCTCGCGCTCCTCGATAATTTTTAGCGCCGCCAGTTCGCCCACACCCTTGATGCCCGCGAGCCCAAACCGGATGGCCGCGCCGGCGGCTTCCGCCGGCGCTTCGGTTTTCGCGCGCCCGCGCGCGAAAACCGGCGTGAACATGGCGCGGCTTTCGTTCACGTCGGGCCCGAGGACCTTCAAGCCCATCGCCTCGCTCTCGGCGACGAAGTGGGACACCTTTTCCGAGTTGCCGAGCTCGGAGCTGAGCATGGCGGCCATGAACTGCACCGGGTAGTTCGCCTTCAGGAAACCGGTTTGATAGCTGAGGATCGCGTACGCTGCGGAGTGCGATTTGTTGAAGCCGTACCCGGCAAACTTGTTCAGGATGTCGAAGATCGAATCGGCCGTCTTCGCCTCAATATTGTTCACGCGCAGCGCGCCTTCGACGAATTTGGTCCGCTCCTTCGCCATCGCTTCGGCGTCCTTCTTGCCCATCGCACGGCGGAGCATGTCCGCGCCACCGAGCGTGTAACCGGCAATAACCTTGGCCGCCTCCATGACCTGCTCCTGGTAGACCATCACGCCGTAGGTCTCGCGGCAGACTTCCTCGAGCAGCGGGTGGGGGAACTTCACGGTGCTCGGGTCCTTCTTGCCGCGCACATAGTCGGGAATCCACTCCATCGGGCCGGGCCGATAGAGGGCAATCAACGCGACGATCTCGTCGATCGAGGAGAGTCCGATTTGCCGGCAGAGATTCTGCATGCCGCCCGACTCCAGCTGGAACACGCCCGTCGTGCGGCCCGAGTTGAGCAGCGCAAAGGTCTTCGCGTCCTCCAGCGGAATCTTCTCGATGTCGAACGTGGGGTCGGCGGTGAGCCGGACGTTCTCCACCGCATCGGCGATGACCGTCAGCGTCTTCAGGCCCAGGAAATCCATCTTCAGCAGCCCGAGCTTGCCGACGGCGTTCATGTCGAACTGCACCGTGACGTCGCCTTCCTGCAGCGTGAGCGGGACGAAGTCGTCGAGCGGCTGATCCGTGATGATGATGCCGGCGGCGTGCTTGCCGGTGTTGCGCACCATGCCCTCGAGTACGAGCGCCTGGTCGAAAATCTTCTTCGCGATCGGATTCTTCGTCACCTCATCGCGCAACTCGGTCGACTTCTCGCGCGCCGACTCGAGCGTGATGTTCAGCTCGTCGGGCACCATCTTCGCGAGGCGATCGGCATCGCCATAAGCGAGGTTGTGCACGCGCGAGACGTCGCGGATGACCATCTTCGCGCCGAGCGTGCCGTAGGTGATGATGTTCGCGACGCACTGGTCGCCGTACTTTTTCCGCACGTAATCGATCACCTCGCCGCGGCGGCGCATGCAGAAGTCGATGTCGAAGTCCGGCGGCGAGACGCGCTCGGGATTGAGGAACCGCTCAAAGAGCAGCTTGAAGCGCAATGGATCGAGATTCGTGATCCCAAGCAGGTACGCGACGATGCAGCCCGCGCCTGAGCCGCGCCCCGGCCCGACCGGGATGCCCTGCTTCTTCGCCCAGTCGATGAAATCCCAGACGACGAGAAAGTAGTCGATGAACCCCGTCTTGCTGATGATCCCGAGTTCGAAATCGAGCCGCTCGATCAGCGTTCGACCGAGGTCGGCCTCCGCTCCCGCGACTGGCGCCGGGGAACCGGTGGCCAGCGCGGGGAGCGCCGCCTTCACCGTCTCGTAGTCCACGCCATAGCGGCTCTTCAGGCCCACGATGCACAGTTCCTTGAGGTAGCCGGCGCGATCCGTCTTCACGTCCGGTGGCAGCGGATACTTCGGATAGCGCTCGCTGCCCTTCGGGAAAGGGATGGTGAGATCGCACATCTCGGCGACGAGCTGCGTATTCGTGACCGACTCCGGAATCTCGGAGAACACCCGCGACATCTCCTCGCGCGACTTCAGGTAGAATTGGGTCCCGTCGAAACGCATCCGCTTCTCGTCGTCGATCTTCGCCCCGGTCTGAATGCACAGCATCGCGTCGTGCGGACCGGAGTCGGTGTCGCGGACGTAGTGAACGTCATTCGAGCAGATGACGGTCAGCTTGAACTCCTCGGCCAGGTCGAGAAGCCCGGGGATGATCTTGCGCTGCTCGGGAATGCCGTGGTCCTGGATCTCCACGAAATAATTTTCGCGACCGAAGATCTCGACGAAGCGGCCGCACGCCTTCCGCGCTTCCTCGAAGCGATCGTGCAGCAGATGTTGCGGTACCAGAGAAGCGAGGCAGCCGGTGAACCCGATCAGGCCCTTGGCGTGCTTGGCGAGTGTCTCGAGATCCGTGCGCGGCTTGTAGTAGAAGCCGCGGAGATGCGCGTCCGAGACCAGCTTCAGCAGATTCTGGTAGCCCGTGAGATTTTGCGCGAGCAGCCCGAGGTGAAAGATCGTCTTTCCTTCGTCCGAGCGGCCGTTCTTTTCGAGCCGCGAAGTCTCCACGAGGTAGAGTTCGCAGCCGATGAGGGGCTTGATGCCTTTTGCTTTCGCCTGGTTGTAGAACTCGATCGCGCCGTAAAGATTGCCGTGGTCGGTGACGGCGAGGGATTTCATCCCGAGTTCGACGGCGCGATTCATCAGCCGGTCGATGCGGCAGCAGCCGTCGAGCAGGCTGTAGTCCGTGTGGACGTGAAGATGGACGAAATTCTGGTCGGTGCTCGGCAACGTCCGCTTAAGCAATTCCGCCACGCAGGCGGAGCAAGAGCGAAGCGTGCCCGCGATCGCAATCCGGCCGATTTAGCTGCGGCACTCCCGCTTTTTCAATGGAGGGCGGTGTCGCCACCGGCCGCCAGAGCATTTTTATCAACTTCCGGGCGGGTGAGGACACCCGCCCTCCAGGGCAGACTCTTTTGCCAGCTGGACGAGAAGCGGCGCGCACAGCAAAAAAGCCATTGACGGCACGGTGACCGCTTGGCCTATTTACCGGCTTTTCCTTTCACCTCCTACGTTTGTCCGTCCGTCCTCATGTCCATCGAAATCAAGATTCGTAAGAACGAACCCATCGACCGTGCCCTGCGCCGGATGAAGAAAAAGCTCGATCGCGAGAACATCATCAAGGGCACCCGCGCGAAGCGTTACTACGAGAAGCCCTGCGAAAAGCGTCGCCGCAAGGACAAGGTCCAGGCCTTCACGCAGATGCTGCGCCGGCGTTACGCCGAATAAGCGGAGTCTCGCATCGGATCTCCGAAGACTTTCTGCCGCGCCTCTTAATCAGGCGCGGCTTTTTGTTGTAAGTCTCCCGAGGCACTGCAAGTTGCTGGAGTTAGACTGACAGTCGTCACCCTTCTCCCGTGAAGCCGATCCTATCACTCTCAACCAGCTGGTGCTCCCATCGCCACACCGATGGCTACGCCATGCTACGCGAGATGGCGGCCTTGGGCTTCCGGAGTGTTGAGCTGAGTCACGGCGTTCGGATCACGTTGGTGCCGGGCATCCTGAAGGGACTCGAAGAGGGCTTGGTGGAGGTCACGTCGACCCACAATTTCTGTCCCTTGCCCACCGGAGTCGTGCAGGCCGCGCCGAACCTCTTCGAGCCGTCCGTCAGGGAGTTTCGCGAGCACGACCAGTGGCTCCGGCACACGAAGCGCTCGATCGACTTCGCCAGCCAGATCAAGGCGAAGGCTTTGGTCTGCCATCTCGGAAGCGTGACTTTTTTCTGGTTCAACCCGGCTAGGGCGATTCGTACCTATCTCCAGGAACATCCGGAGGCGGGCCGCCGTCCGGAAGACAAGGCGTACCAGGCACTCCTGAAGAAGTCGCTGGGCAAGCTGCGCAAGCGGATGGGGCCGTTCTGGGAACAGACCAAGGCCAGCGTGAACGAGATTTTCGAGTACGCCGCGCAGAAGAACGTGAAGCTCGGTTTCGAGAACCGGGAGAAGTTCGAGGAGCTGCCGCTCGATGACGATTATTTCGAGTTCATGAACGGCCTGCCCGCCAACGCGCCCGCCGGTTACTGGCACGACACCGGCCATGCGGACATCAAGGAAAGCATGGGCCTGCTCCAACACCGGCAGCACCTCGAACGGATGAGTCCGAAGTTGCTCGGCTTCCATCTGCACGACGTCAGCGCCACCGGCCAGGATCACCAGGCGGTCGGCTCCGGGCATATCGATTTCGAAATGGTCAGCAGCTTCTGGAAACCGCACCACCTGCTGACCCTCGAATTGAGCCCGCGGATAACGCCCGAGGAAGTCGCGAGCTCGAAGGTCCGGATCGAAGCCCTGATGGCCCGGGTGGAATAAGAAATGCGGCCGCCTCTCCGGGCGTGGACGAGCCTCGCCCCTCTGGAGCCGGAACCGGGCAGTTGAAGCGTAAAGAACGCGAAGTTTTGCGAAGGGTTGAGATCGTTGGCCTTCGTAGCCCGCTGCGTGAGCAGCGGGACAGCATGATGCGAAGCGTTCGAGAAGTCCCTGCCCTCACGGGCAGGGCTACGTAGCAAGGGCGCGCCTCGTTGTTTGGACCGCGAGGTCTTCCCGGCCGCGCGTTGACTTAACCGGCGCTAGCTTCGCGCCGCGAGCAGTTCGCGAATCCAGCGCCGATGCGGACCCGAGAGTACGATCGCGTCCAGTGCTGCGATCGAAACCCACACCAACTCCGGATTCGCCAGCCGACCGCGCGGCGCCGGCCAGGCGTGAATCGCCTCGGTGATCTGGAAACGGGTGATCGCCCGGCGCTTTTCGGCCAGCGGCTTCCGCGGGGCAAGTTTCGTGGCTTCCACGCCGAGTTGCTCCGCGCGCGGCAGTTCGTGCTGGCTGGCCAGACGGCGGGCGGATGACGCGGAGCGGTGCAGCAGCAGCGCCCCGTCGCGCTCGCACCAGAGACGGAAAACATGCCGTTGTTCGATCTGCTTCGGCGCGAGGCGGGGGTAGGCCTCCGGGGCACGGGTCCTGGCACCCGCGCAGAAATTTCTCACCGGGCAGGTGAGGCAGAGCGGCCTCTGCCGAACACACACCGTGGCGCCGAGTTCCATCATGGCCTGGTTGTGGTCACCGGGCTCGGAAGCAGGGACGAGGGAATTGGCGAGCGACGTGAAGGCCTTCGCCGCTGTTGATGAATCCCGGAAGGGCGTGGCGTCGGCCGTCAGCCGGGCGAGGATGCGCACGACGTTGCCGTCCACGCAGGCCACGGGTGCGGCAAACGAGATGCTTGTGATGGCCGCGGCCGTGTACGGGCCGACCCCGGGGAGTTCGAGCCACTCGGCCGGCGTCCGCGGCGGTGTGCCGCGGGCCACCACGGCCTGGGCGAGCCGGTGCAGGTTGCGGGCGCGGGAGTAGTAGCCCAGTCCCTCCCAGAGCTTGAGCACGCGTTCCTCGGGCGCGGCCGCCAGCGCGGCGAAATCCGGCAGCGCGTCCAGCCAGCGGGCGAAGTAGGGCAGGACCGTCTTCACCTGGGTCTGCTGGAGCATGAATTCGCTCACGACCGTCTTATAGAGTGAGGGCGCCTCGCGCCAGGGCAGCTGGCGCGCGTGCGCCCGGTACCAGCCGAGCAGGGCGGACTGGAAGGCGCGATGGTGTTCGATGAGGGCGGAGGCCACAGCGCGCCACGACGCACCAAACCGCCGTCCGCCCCAAGCAGATTCTTTTTGTGCTTCGGGGAGCTTTTGTGGCCAACTGGCCGCGATGCCCAAGAATTCCGCCGACGACGCCGAGGCGCCGAAGAAGCTCGCGTCCTATACGGTCAAACTCGACGACGCCCAGATGGAGACGCTCCGTGGCATCCTCGAGAACCGCGGCTGGACGCCCTTCGAGGTGGCCTACACCCGCTTCGCCTTCAAGGCCGACCACCTCAAGGTCAACGTTTCCGCCTACACCAGCGGCAAAGTCGTGATCGCGGGCAAGGGCACCGAGGACTTCGTCCGTGACGTGATCGAACCCGAGGTCACGGGCGCGGCGAAGCTCGGCTACGACGATGTGCTGCACCCCGACTGGTTCGAGGCCCACGCCGGGCTCGACGAGAGCGGCAAGGGTGACTTCTTCGGCCCGGTGGTGGCGGCGACCGTGATCGCGGATCGCTCCGCGATTGAATCCTGGATCAAGGCCGGCGTGAAGGACTCGAAGAAGATCGCCGAGCTCCAGATCATCAAACTCGACCACATCATCCGCGAAACGAAGGGCGTGGTCGTGCGGACCTGCTTCTGCGGCATGCCGAAATACAACGAGCTGATGGCCCGACCCGGCGCGAACCTGAACCGGTTGCTCGCCTGGCAACACGCCACCGCCCTCGAGCAGGCGCTCGCCGTCAGGCGCGTGCCGTGGGGGCTGCTCGACCAGTTCACCGAGCAGCCGCTGACGCAGCGCGAGCTGGCAAAGAAGGGCGTGAAGGACTTCGACCTCCGGATGCGGACGAAGGCCGAAGAGGATCCGGTCGTGGCGGCGGCCTCCGTGGTCGCACGCGCCGAATTCCAACGGCAGATGGGCCTTCTCTCCAAACGCTTCGGCGCCCGGCTGCAGAAGGGCGCGAGTTCGCTGGTCAAGGATCAGGCGCAGCAGATTATCGACAAATTCGGCGTCCTTGCCCTCGGCGAATTTGCCAAGCTGCACTTCCGCACCGCGTACGAGGTCGTGTCCGCCGCGGGCAAACTCCACGAACTTCCGCTGCGCGAACCAAAGGCGAAGATCGAGTGGTAGGGAATGCGCTGCGCGCATTCCCGAGTGGTGCTGGAAATTTAATCAGTTTTGCGGAATGCCGCGTGGCGTGGACGAGCCACGCCCCGACGAGGAAAGGAGACGCGATTCATTGTCGGGGCGCGCCTCGTGCGCGCCCGAGTCCGACCGCATGACTCCCCCAATCTCTCTGGAAACCAGGGAATGCGCCCCGGCGCATTCCCAGGGGCTTGCCAGCCTCGGACTGGTCCCGTTGACATTGCCCCTATGAAACGCCGCCAGTTGCGCGGCTTCGATCTCAAACAAATCAACGGCGTCAGCAGCCTCATCGGCGTCGACGAGGTCGGGCGGGGCGCATTCGCCGGCCCGGTTGTCGCTGCGGCGGTGGTGGTGACCCGTGAGTTCCTCGAAAGCCGGTGGGCGCTGACGAAGAGCGGCCGGGTGAACGACTCCAAGCAGCTCACGGCGGACCAGCGCGAAGAACTATGGCAGGAGTTCGATCTGCTGTGCCGGCAGGGACGCATCCACGCCCACTATGGCGTCGCGAGCGTGGGCGAGATTGAGCAGCACAACATCCTCGGGGCGACGAAGCTCGCGATGCGGCGGGCGCTCGAGGCGATTTACCCGCCCGAAGCCTTCGAGCCGGAACGCACCGAGCCGGACCTGTTCTCGAGTCTCGAGGTACGGACGAAATTTCAGCCAACGGTGTCCGCCCGAGTCATTATCGACGGCCTGGCGTTGCGCGGCTTTCCTTATCCGCACTCGGCGTTCGTGCACGGCGATGCGCGGTCGCTCTGCATCGCGATGGCCTCGATTATCGCGAAGGTGACCCGGGACCGGATGATGACCGAAATGGACGCCCGGTTTCCCGGCTACGGGTTTGCGCAGCACAAGGGCTACGGCACGGAGGAGCATCGCGAAGCGGTGCTGCGAATCGGCCGTTGCGCCGAGCATCGCGAGATGTTCCTCCGCAAGCTGCTCGCGCTCCGCGTCGATCCGGCGCAGATGGACTTCCTGTCCGCCTCGGAATAGCCGAACTCCCCGCACCTTCATGGCCGCCAAGAAAAATTCGTCCCTCGATCGCGTCCTGGGCCGGCTGGATGCACTCGATTCGGTCAATCTCGCCAACCTCGTGCAGCGGCTCGCCCGCGAGCGGGGGCTCTTCGAGGAGATCTTCAACACGCTGCAGGAAGGCATCCTCGTCGTGCGCGAGGATGGTGCGATTGAGTATGCAAACACCTCGGCGCACCGGTTGATCGGACTCGGTGGCGACGATCTCGTCGGTGAAACCCTCTGGCGGCTCGTGCCTGGCCTGCATTCCTCGCTGAGCGGCGCGTTGGATGACGCGCTGGGCAGCAGCGGCGCTCCCGTCATTGCCCGCGAGTTCCAGCTCACTTATCCGGAACCGAGGATTGTGCGGCTGTATATGGTGCCGTTCCGGGTGAGCGGAGCAGCTCCGACCCGGCGGTACGCGGTGATTCTCTCGGACGTCACCCAGGAACGTCAGTCAACGGAAGAGCGGATCGAGAGCGAGCGGACCTCCTCGATTCTCCTGCTGGCGGCCGGCGTTGCCCACGAACTCGGGAATCCGCTCAACTCGCTCACGATTCACCTGCAGTTGATGGAGCGGAAATTGAAGCGGCTGCAGGCCGGGAAGGACGCCGCCGCGCTCGCCGAATCCGTCCGCGTCTGTCGCGAGGAGGTCACGCGGCTCGACGGCATCATTAGTAATTTTCTCGAGGCGATCCGACCACGGCCGCCGGATCTGGCGGAGACGGATTTGGCCGAGATCCTCGATGAGGTGCTCCGTTTTCAGCACGCTGAGTTTGCGAACCGGGAAATTTCCGTGGACGTCGAGGCCGCGCGCCTCCCGCGCGTGATGGC
>CANJCM010000116.1 GCA_947472765.1 Opitutia bacterium | reverse complement strand
TTTGGCTATACCGGTGAGACGATCGACCTCGACCAGACCGGCAGCACCAGTGACGTCGAACGCTTCGGAGCCGCCCTGTACGGCCGGTTCGACTTTGCACCGCTCTTCCTCGACACGGTCGTCGGCGCGAGCTTCGCCTCCCTCGACAGCCGCCGTAAGGTCGACATTCCCGGTTACACCGGAGTCGCCACCGGCAAGACGGACAGCCGCGAGGCGTACGTCAGCCTCCGGGCCGCCTACACCTTTACCCCGGGCCGCCATTTGCGGCTGATGCCCTACGGCGGGCTCAGCTACGTCCACTGGACGGCTGACGGATTCACCGAGACCGGCGCCCGGGAAGCGGGCCTCCGGATCCTCGACCAATCCCGCAGTTCCATTGCCTCCCGTACCGGAATTGTCATTACGATGCCCTATCTGGCCGAGCGCCTCAGCATCACCCCCAAGCTCGATCTGGCCTGGCGCCATGAGTTCCGGGACGTGACCCCGAACCTGTCCGCCGAACTCGGCGGCCACGCCTTCACCCTCGGCGCCACCCCAGACACCGAGAGCCTCAACCCTGCCGCCCGCCCGCCCGCCCGTTCCGCCAACGGCCTGACGGCCGGACTCGGCGTCGACCTCTCCTTCGGCTCCTCCCTCACCGCCTACCTCCGCCTCGATGGCCAGTGGTCCACCGCCGCCTCTACCGCCACCCAGGCCCGCGCCGGTTCCGAGTTCAGGTTCTAGTTGGAGAGAAAAAGTCACCTCCTGATCACGAGTTTGCCACAATGGCGTGGTACCGTGCCGTCCCCGTGAAGACTTTCAAACAGATCTATTGTGAGGAACATCGCTGCCAGCCGCCTGCTTTTTTCCAAAAAATCTTCTGGCGCTGTTTGCCCCCGCTCGCGATCCCGTTCGTGCCGTTTGTCGGCGGCATGCAGTCCGGCTACTTCGATGCGGATCGTGAGTTGATTCGTGCGGTCGGAACGGCGACGTCGATGGCGGAGGTCCGGGACGAGATCCGGGACTACTTCAGCCACCCACAGAATCGGGGCTGGCTGCGGCGGGTTTGGAATATTCGGGTTTCCACGCATCGGCTCAAGCGGCTCGCCCGCCTCTATCTGCAGGATCCAGGAGTGGCTTCTTCGCGCCGCGTCGAGGCGGAGTCTCGCCGGGAAAGCAACTCACGGCCTTGAGCGCCCTCATGGAGGGCGGGTGTCCGCGCCTGTCCTGAGGGACTGGCTTTATGTCCAAGGCCGGTGGAGGCACCGGCCCTCCAGAGTACGGCCCTCGGGGAGGAGCGGAGGAATTTGGGCGCGCACAAGGCGCGCCTCTACGAAAGGCGGGAGCAGGGCCGACACCATTCCACGCCCGGATGGCTGCAGTATTTCTCCGCTGTCTTCGCTTCCGCGGCCCTCAGCCCTCAACTCCCAGCCCTCAGCTCTCAACTCTCAACTCTCAACTCTCAGCCACCCCACCCGCCCCCTCACTTCGCTTTCTGCGTCAGCGACTGAAGTTGCTTCTTTGCCAGCCCGTGTTCCGGGGATTTCTCGAGGACGGCGCGGACGACGAACGTCGCGTCGTTGAAGGATCCAGCGGCCTGCCATTCGCGGGCGAGCGCCAGGATTTCGTTGGAGCGGGCCAGGCTGCCGTTGACGTAGGCGCGGGTGGCGAGTTGCAGGGCCAGCGCGTTCTGGAGCGCGTGGGCGATGCGGAGTTCGCGCCACACGACTTCGGACTCGTGGGCGGCCAGCCAGGCGGGCGCCGGTGATGCCTGCCGGAGCTGGCGGACGAGCCGTCGCGCCTCGTCCCACTGGCCGGCGCTCACGGCGGCATCGACCGGGCGGACGAATTCATTCCAATCTGCGGCGACCGCGATCGCCTCGGGCGCCGGGTTCGCCGGCGCTGCGGCGGCTGCGATCGTGAGGGCGCCTTCGATCTCCGTTTGCTCGTCGATCAACGCCTTGCTCGAAGGATAGAGCCGGCGGGACATCACCAGGAGGTCACGGGCAGTCGTGAGCTTTCCGGCCCGCTTGAGAGCGGACGCCGTCAGCTGATGGGAAGCGAGGCCGAGCGGACGCCCGCCAAAGTACTGTAGAAGCGGATCAGCCGGTCCGGAGTGGGGTGACGTGATGGCGTCGACCAGCAGACGGGACCATTGGAGCCAGACCGAATGATCGCGACCGGGCCGGGCGGGAAGCTGGTGCACCTCCTCCACCAGCCGGATAAAATTCGTGGTGTCGCCCCGGCTCAGCCGCGCGTCGGCCTCCAGCATGCGGAAGGGTCGAAGGTCGTATCCACGTTCCCGTGCGGCATCGTCGACGCGCTGCAGGAGCGCGAAATCCGGAATCCCCGCGAGGGGCCGGGCAACGAGCATCAGATTCTCGGCCGTGGTGCCGAAGCGGAAAATATAGTCGTCCAGCGTGGCCCCGGCCTGCCTTTGCGCCCGGGCGCGCTGTTCCACCGCCAGCGCCATCGGCTCCGGCCGGCCAGGATTGGCCGACCGCAACTCAGCCAGCAACTGATCCATGCCGTCGAAATCTGCCGCCTCCCGGCGGACGTTGACCTGTTCGCGCAGCATCAGGCGGGCGTCGTTCGGGCCGGCGGCCTTGCGCCAACGCAGGAGGAGTTCATCCGCTTCCCTGGCCCGACCGAGCAGGACGAGTGCCTTGGCGCGCTCAATCTTCACAGGTGTCAGGGCGGCGTCTCCGGCAGCTTCGGCGAGCGGAAGCCCCTCGGCGGCGCGGCCGGTTCGGTTCAGGATGCCGAGCTTGCGGCTGAGCAACCACTGGCGATCGGTCCATTTTCCGGCCTGCTGAAATTTGTCCAATCCGCGGTCGCAAATTCGCCGGGCGATTTCCCAATCCTCACCCGCAGCCGCCACATTGAGCGCCGCCTCGAGCCCGGACTGGGTGGGCAGGCCGTGAACAAGACCTTCCTCGATCAGGGCGAGACCGCGATTCCGATCCCCGACGTTCACATAGAAACTGGCCAGCAGGGATCGGCTCTCGAAATCGTCGGACACGACTTCGAGGCCGCGCCGCAGGTAAAACGTACCCTCGCCCCAGCGACCGGCCTTCATGGCGTCGCGTCCCTGCGCGAGCCACGCCTGGGCTCGCAGCCGGGCGACTTCCGGCCGCCGGACCGGCCACGTCAGCATATCCGTGAACTGGATCGTGTTGTACGCGTTGCGCCGAAACCAATACGTCGCGGCGGCGGCGAAGCCCACGTACGCCATCACGGCGAACAGCGCCGACCAGACCAGAAGTCCGCGCACGCTGATGGCGAACCCGCTGCGCGGAAAGCCATGGATGCGCTCATAGAACCCGAACAGGCCCAGGCGCCAGTGGGCGGCAATGGTGCCGGTGGTTCCCCAGACTGCCTTGATGCGGGGAAAGGTGCGCGGGCCGGTGGGTGACGAGGTGCTCACGGAGGTGCCCCGGCGTTGCTAGCGGTGCGCGGAAAGAAGGCGAGTTCAGGATGGAGGTTTCGTGTGACATCCAGCTGACGGACCAACGGCGGTTGGCGCGCGAGCGCCCGTTCATTTGCATGACTCCGGCTCGACAGAAGCGGAACCTGGGCCTTGGCTCGCTGGCGATGTCGAGTACCTGGAATCAACTGCGGGCCACCGTCCCGGCGTCCTTTTTGGCGGCGCTGGGGCTCGGGGCCGGCTTCCTGGTTTTCGTGGCGTGGGATCAGTCGCACTGGTGGCGGATTAAGGAGGATTACAGCTTCGGCTGGCTCGTCCCGTTCTTCGTCGCCTTCGTCGTCTACGATCGCTGGCCGCGGATCAGCGCCGCCCTGGCTGCCTGCGCCGCGCCGGGAAGTCCGCGCGCCAGCGGGGTCGGCCGCTGGGTGCTCCGCGTGCTGGTGGGCGGCGTCCTCACCGTGGGCGTGCTCATGTTCCTGCTCGGCGCGTTCTATCGGGCCGGCGCCGGCACCTCGCAGCCCGGCACCCTGGCCCTGACCCTCGGGGCGGTCGGCATTCTGCTGCCGCTGCTCTTTCTCAATGCTCCCGAGCCGGTGGCGGCGGACGGCAGCCCGCTTCCGCGTCCCGACGCCGCGGGTGCCGTGAGCCTGTTCCATGATGCCCGCGTCCGGCTCGCGGCCTTGTTTCTCTTCCCGACGCTGGTCTGGCTGGTCTCGGCCCCGATGGTTTCGGCCGTCGAGACCCAGGTGAACCTCCTGCTGCTGCGCCGCGTGGTCGTAGTGGTGGCGTTCGTCTTCGACATGCTGGGAATCGCGATCGAGCAGCAGGGCAATGTGCTCGCGCTGCCGAACGGCAACGTCGGCGTGGAGGATGCCTGCTCGGGCATTCGTTCACTCACCGGATGCCTGTTCGCGGGCTCCTTCCTCGCCGCCGTCTTCCTCGACTCGCTGCCGCGCAAGATCGCCCTCGTGACCTCGGCCCTGCTGCTCGCCTTCCTGACGAATCTCGCCCGCAGCCTCTTCCTCACCGCGTGGGCCTACCAATACGGCCCGCACGCGATCGAGGGAACGGTGCATGACGTCGCGGGTTATGCGGTGCTGGGGCTGACGGTCGTGTCGCTGCTGTGCCTGCTGCCGTTGTTCAATCTCCGGTTCAACGACGACGCCAGCGACGCGAAGTCGGCCTGAACGGGAAACGCCGCTCGCTGCCAGCGCGGATCGGAGTGCCGAGGTCGCCGGGTGCTCCATTTCACGGTCTTCAATTCCGGACGACGTCGCACGTGGGCAAGCCCCGCGCCGACAGAAATTCCGGAACGCCCACCCTCGCAAGGGCGCGCCTCGTGCGCGCCCAGCCTCGTCGCGAAGCCGTCCCGCGCCCCCTACCGCGAAGCCCTTCCCCAAATCCAAAATCGAGAATCCAAAATCGAAAATTACCGCACCTTCTGCGGCGTCCCCGGCGCGCGCAGCGCCACCCGGAAGCCGAGCGACGTGCGTGACGTGAGTCCTGGCGTGCTCCAGCGATTCGTCGACATGATGCCGTGGCCCTTGGGCGAGCCGAAGCTGCCGCTGCGATTCATCCGCGTCGTGCCGATCTCGGGCCCTTCCCAGTCGACGACGTGCCCGCCCGGATACGGCCCGCGCCAGTCGGCGACCCACTGCCAGACGAGCCCGAGCATGTCGTACAGCCCCCAGGGATTGGGCTGCTTCAGGCCGACGGCGTGCAATTTTCCGCCGCTGTTTTCGTCGTACCACGAGAATTGTTCAGGCTCCGGATCGTCTGTGGTGCCGGCGCGCGCGGCGTATTCCCACTGCGCCTCGGTCGGCAGCGTGTAACGATAGCCCTCGGGGATGCGGCCCGCCTTCCGTTCGCGCGCATCGAGCCACTCGCAGAATTTCATCGCGTCGTTCCAGCTCACGCCGACCACGGGAAAATTATCCTCGGGCACGAAGCCCGGGTTCTTCCAACTCGTGCCGGGCCGCTTGCCGTCGGACAGGTACACGCCGCCCGTGGTCTCGGGTTCGGTGACGTACTTCGTCTCGTTTACGAACTGCCGGAACTGCGCGACGGTGACGTCGGTGGCGCCGAGCCAGAAGTCCTTCGAGAACGTGACCATCGTCACCGGCCGTTCGTCGGCCGAACTGCCGGGATAACCCGCGGGATGTCCCATGTGAAACGTGCCCCGCGTGATTTTGACCATCGTGAGGTTGAGCCCCGGCACGACCATGGTTTCCGGCGCGGCGGACGCCGGCCGAACACCGGCCAGGACGACTGCGGCGGCGAACAGGAGCCGGGTGGGACGAAGGGATGAAGCGAAGGACGTTCCGAAAGAGATCATGGCGGGGGGTGGGGTTGCTCTACGGGAGGAAGGTTTACTGGAACCCGGCCTTGATCGGCGCAAGCCGGGAGCGCCGCCAGCGACTTCCTCGTCGTGCCGCGCCACCCCGCCCGCCGCTTCCGGCACGTCGGTCCAGGCCTGCCCCGCCCCGTTTCATTTAGTCATCTGTTAGATGACGACCCTGCGATTTAACCTCTGACGGGTGGACTTCTTGTCATCTAACAGATGACAAACTCGTCCCATCTCGCTCGGCATTATCTGCCGTCGTCATCTGATACCTGGATTCCGACGTTCAGCGGTTCGTCGTAGCCCTGTCCGTGAGGACAGGGACTTCTCGAACGCTTCGCATCATGTCGTCCCGCTGCTCACGCAGCGGGCTACGAAGCCAACTTCGGAATCCAAGTGACAGATGACAACGGGGCTGCGCCGTCTTTCATGGCTTCGGGCTCAAGTGCCGCGCCACGATTTTTCATCCCGTAATTTCCGCTATTCTTTCACCGCGGGATCGGCTTTATCTGCGCTGCCCATGCCCTCCCTCCCGAAGAATCCCCGCATCCTCACCACCACGGTCGGCTCCTATCCGGTGCCGGACTGGCTCGCCGCCCTGCCGAGCGACCAGGCCGTGATCGACGCCACCCGCGTGGTCTTCGATCTCCAGCGTCAGGCGGGCATCGATCTGCCGACGGACGGCGAGTTGTACCGGTTCGACGTCAATCATCCCGACACCAACGGCATGATTGAGTACTTCATCCGCCCGATGGCCGGCATCTCCTCGGTCGTGGGCCGCTCGATCACCGAGGAATTCTCGCGGCATCACCCGATGGGTTTCCGTCGCAAGCCGGCCGGTGTTGTGACCGGTCCGCTCGGCGAGGGCTCGCTCAACCTCCTCGCGGATTGCCAGCGCGCCGCGGCCGTCGCGGGTGGTCCCTTCAAGTTCACCATCACCAGCCCGTACATGCTGGCCCGCACGCTGCTCGATCATCACTACGGCGATTTCGCCAAGCTCACAATGGCGCTGGCCGAGGTCCTCGCGGCGCAGGTCCGCGGGTTGCCCGCCGCCTGCATCCAGGTCGATGAGGCGAACATCCCCGGCAATCCTTCCGACGGCCCACTGGCGGCGGCGTCGATGAACGTGGTGCTCGACGCGATCGATCGCGGCACGGAGCGCGCCGTGCATTTCTGCTTCGGCAATTACGGCGGCCAGACGATCCAGAAGGGCAACTGGGCGAAGCTCACGAAATTCCTGAACTCGCTCCATACCGGCCATCTCGTGCTCGAACTCGCCCACCGGCCGAAGAGCGACCTCGACGCGCTCAAGCACATCGACTCGAAGATCGCCCTCGGACTCGGCGTCATCGACATCAAGGTGAACCACATCGAGACGCCCGACGAAGTCGCGGCGAGCATCGAGTCAGCGGAAAAGAAAGTCGGCCCGGGCCGCGTGCGCTGGGTCCACCCGGATTGCGGCTTCTGGATGCTCAAGCGCTCGATCGCGGACCGCAAAGTCGAGGCGCTCGTCAAGGGCCGCGATCTTTACCTCGGACGGTAACGAGGCCTCGCACGGTCGTTACACCCAGACGATTGAACAGGAAGAGCGGGGAGTTCGGGAAGGCCCGAGCCGCCTTGCTTCCCGGTCTTCCCGGACTTCCTGTTCAAAGTCCCGCTTGTCGAGGTATGATTCCGAAGCGCCGTTCCATCTCAACACCCCCCGCCCTGACGGGCACCCCTGTCCAGAGGGGACCTCGTTACGAAGCAAGTCTCCCTCATGACTCTCCTCGCGATTGAATCCGCCGAACTGATTCGCGCCGACATCCGGACGCGGCTGCCGTTCAAGTATGGCATCGCGACGATGGTCGATGTGCCGCACGTGTTCCTGCGACTCGCCGTGCGGACGCCGCAGGGAGTCTTCCACGGCGTCGCGGCGGATCACCTGCCGCCCAAGTGGTTCACGAAAGATCCGACGCGTTCCATCGCGCAGGAAATCGAAGACATGCTCGCAGTCGTGGTGCACGCCGCGACGACCGCCCGCGGCATCACGGCGCCGAATGTGTTTCAATTCTGGCGTACGCTCTGGACCGCGCAGGAAAAGTGGGCCGCCGGTCTCGGCTACCCGCCGTTGCTCGCCCAATTCGGCACTTCGCTCGTCGAGCGCGCACTGATTGAAGCCGTCGCCCGTTCCCACGGCCAAAATTTTCAACACCTGCTCCACGCCGATTTGCTGGGCCTCGACCTGGGTACGATTCACGCGGAGATGGGAACGACGAAGGCGTCGCAGTGGCTGCCGGCGAAGGCGGCCGATGCCATTCTCTGCCGGCACACCGTGGGGCTTGCCGATCCGCTCCGTGACGCCGACATCGCCGCCGCCGATCGCCTGGAGGACGGACTGCCTCAGTCGCTCGAGGCGGGCATCCGCCAATACGGCCTGCGCCACTTCAAGATCAAGATGGACGGCAATGCCCCGGACGCAGCCCGGGCCCGGCTGAAGGCCGTCTTCGCCGTCCTCGCCGAGGGCGTGGGCGCCGACCTCGCGTTCAGCCTGGATGGCAACGAGAGCTTTGGCTCGGTCGATGCGTTCCGCGATTTCTGGCGGAGCCTCGAGGCCGAGCCCGGCGTCGGTCCGATGTTAAAGCACCTGCTCTTCGTGGAACAGCCGATGTCACGGCTCGTGGCGCTGGATCCGGCCAAATCGGATCTCCGTTCGTGGTCCGGCCGGCCCCCGATCATCATCGACGAGTCGGATGGAGATCTCGGTGACCTCGGTCAGGCCCTCCGGCTCGGCTACGCGGGCACGAGCCACAAGAACTGCAAAGGCATCCTCAAGGGTGTCGCGCATGCCTGTCTCATCGCGCAGCGGCGGACCCTCGAGCCGGGACGAACGCTGATGTTGTCAGGAGAGGACCTCTGCAACATCGGCCCCGTCGCCTTGCTGCAGGATCTCGCGGTCCAAGCCGTGCTCGGAGTCACGAGCGTCGAGCGGAACGGCCACCACTATTTTGCGGGCCTCTCCTCCTGGCCCGCCGACATTCAGGAGGCGGTGCTGGCGGCGCATGGCGACCTTTACGAGCGATCAGAGCGCGGCTGGCCAAAACTGAAGATCCGCGACGGACGGATCTCGACGAAGTCAGTCGTGGCCGCGCCCCTGGGCGTCGGTGCCGCGTTGCCCCTCGATCGGATCGTTGGGATCCGAATCCCCGTGTAGGCGCCGACGCGCCGGGCGTGGCGGCGCCATTTGAGATTTGAGAGCTGAAATTTGAGATCCAATGCGCTGCGCGTGTCTCGTAGTTCCGGCCGCGCCGTTCCGCCTGCGTGGGCGGTAATTTCAAATCTCAGATATCAAATCTCAAATGCCGCGCCTGCGGCGCGGCTCGACTCGGCGTTACGAATGCGCTTTCTGCTGCGCATGAACTCGCTGCGATTCTCTTTCGTGTTCGCGTCGCTCCTGGTGGGTTTGCGGGCAGCGGAGCCCGCGATGGCTCCGGACTGGAACGCCGTGGACGAGGAGACGATGCGTCACTTCCAGGCGCTCGTGCGGCTCGATACGAGCGATCCTCCCGGCGGCGAATTGCCCGCGGTCGAGTATCTCCAGCGCGTCCTCCAGGCCGAAGGAATCGAGACGAAGACCTTCGCCGTCGATCCGAAGCGCCCGAATCTCGTCGCGCGACTCCGCGGCAATGGCTCGAAAAAGCCGCTGCTCATCATGGGCCACACCGACACGGTCAATGTCGACCCCGCGAAGTGGAAGCACCCGCCGTTCTCGGCCCATCGCGAGGGCGGCTACGTGTACGGACGCGGCACGATTGACGACAAGGACAACGTCACCGCAGCCCTGATGACGATGCTCCTGCTGAAACGGCACCAGGTGCCGCTCGATCGCGATGTGATCTTCCTCGCCGAGGCGGGCGAGGAGGGCGCCGTGCACTTCGGGATCGAGTACATGGTGAAGGAGCATCTGTCCGAAATCGCTGCGGAGTTCTGCCTCGCCGAGGGCGGCAGCATCGTGCGGGCTGGTGGCAAGATTCAGTACGGCAACGTGCAGACGACGGAGAAGATTCCCAACCGCGTCCGGATCGTCGCGAAGGGCATCGCCGGTCACGGCTCCGTGCCACTGCGCAGCAACGCGGTGGTCCACCTCGCGAAGGCGATTGCGAAGATCGCCGAATGGCAGACCCCGATGCGGCTCAACGAGACGACGCGGACCTTTTTCGAGCGGCTCGCCACGGTCAGCCCGGCCGAGGAGGCCGCGCGTTATCGCACGATTCTCGCCGGCGACGAGAGCGGCACGGCGCAGGAATATTTCGCCGAGAAAATGCCCGCGTTGCACTCGGTTCTCCGCACGTCGATTTCTCCGAACATGATCATGGGCGGCTACCGGGTGAACGTCATCCCGTCCGAGGTCGAGGCGACCCTCGATATCCGCTCGCTGCCGGACGAGGACATGAACCGCTTTCTCGAACAGTTGCGGACGCTGATCGACGATCCCGCGATTACGGTCGAACGCGCCCCGGGGCACAGCCGCCCGGGCGCGCCGCCCTCGGGGTTGCGGACGGAGGCGTTCGAAGTGGTTGAGGCCGCGATCAAGCGGCAGTACGGCGTGATCACGATCCCGACGATGGGCACGGGCGCCACTGACATGGCCTTCCTGCGAGCGAATGGCATCCCGTCCTTCGGGATCGGCCCGATCATCGATCGCGAGGACGCCCAGATGGGATTTGGCGCGCACAGCGACCAGGAACGAATCCTCGAGGAAGCGCTGTATCGTTTCGTCCGCTTCAACTGGGACGTGGTCGTCACGCTGGCGGCGCGGCGCTGAGCGCCGCGCCGCATTTGAGATTTAAGATCCGAGATTTGAGATCTCCGGACGGGGATTCTGTCGGTCGTGTGCCCCCGTCCAACCGGGGCCGTTGTAATCTGAGACTTGGATTCCGAAGCTGGCTTCGTAGCCCGCTGCGTGAGCAGCGGGACGGCATGAGGCGAAGCGATCAAGAAATCCCTGTCCTCACGGACAGGGCCACGACGAACCACTTAACCTCGGGATTCGGGTAAAAGATGGCATCCACCGCGTGGCCACGGCGCCACCTCGGCCCGGTCCGAAGTCCGGCCCTCTCAAATCTCAAATCTCAAATGCACTGATCGGCCGTCCGGCCGATCAGTGCGCCAGCGGGTCCGGCCGCATCTGGAACTTCATCACCTTGCTCGTCGTGCCCTTGCCGGTCTCCATGTGGAACGGGGCGCGGGTGCTGATCGTGGCCCAGAGCGCACGGCCTTTCCAGCCGGCGTTGGGATCGTCGATGCGGCCGTCCATCCACTTCGTGTAGAAGCCGAGCGGGTACGGCACGCGCAGGACGACCCACTTGCCGTCTTTCAGCGCGAGCAGGCCTTCGGCGGCGTTTCCGGTGTTGATGGGCGTGTTGGCGCCGAGGCCGGAGGTGTTGAACTGGTCGACCCAAGTGTAATAGCTGCCCTCGGAGCCTCCGGAGTAGGAGACGCCTTTCATCTGTGGCACGGGTTCGGTGTAGAAGGTCCAGCCCTCGGCCGCATGCTGGCCGGTCGCCGTCGGTCCGTTGAGCGGACCTTTCACTTTGCGGCGGTCGAAGCTCGCGAGATGTCCGCTCGCCAGCGCGACCCACGCCACGCCATTGCGATCGACGTCCATGCCGCGGGGTGAAAAGCCCTCGACGGGCTCGCCGTTCGGCTGGAGCGGCAACTCGTAATATTCCGCGAGGGCGGTCTCGGTCGGATTGGCGCCGGGCACGATTCGAATGATGGCGCCGGGGAAGCCGAGCACCGAGCCCCACACGGAGCCGTCGGGTGCCGGCGACACCGCGTAGAGGCCGGCGCCGATGCGCTTGTCCTTGGCCGGATCGACCGGTTCGTTCGGGCCGACAAATTCGTCGCGGCGGCCGTTGCCGTTCGTGTCGAGCACGAGCGGGGTCCAGCCCTGCGACGCGACCTCATCGCCGGTCTCGTCGAATTTCTTCGTGTTCAACCAGCCCACGACCGGACCGCCGCCGCTCGTCCAGAGGGTGTTGTTGGCATCCTCGGCGAACATCAGGTGATGGGTGCTGAAGCCGGTGCTGACGTGAGTGTATTTCTTCGTCTTGGGATCGTACATGCCGAGGTGACGGCTGGCGCGATCGAGCGGCACGACTTTGGCCGAGGGATGCGTCGAGCCGGCCTTGAAGACGGCGGGATTTTCGGGCGGGCGAACCGCGGCCGTGATCCACACCCGGCCCTGACCATCGATCATCGGGTTGTGCACGTTGGTCCTGCTGGTCCAGATCGCCTCATCGCCCCAGTTGGCGGACGGTGCCGGCATCGCGGGCGAGGTGGGCGGCGTGGCCGGATCGCGAACGGTCAGAGGCACGCGGCTCACGGTGTGGCGCACGGGATCCAGCACGGGCAGATAGTCCGTGCTGAGTTCCGTTGCACCGTAGATGAGGCCGTTGGCGTTCAGGGTCGGGTTGCGGCGATCGGTGGTGACGAGATCGTGCATGTACGCCTTCGGATCGGCCCAGTCCCACTGCGTAATGACGACGTTGCGCTCGAGCCCCTGCGGGCGGGCGGGCGCGGCGGGCACCTCGCCGGCTTTGATGCGATTCGTCCAGTCGGCGAACATCTTCAGCGTCCGCGGCCCGCCCATTTGCACGAGCGTGCTGATCATGTTCGGACCGGCCTGCCCGGATTGCAGCCGGCGTTCCCAGCCTTTCTCGGTGCTCTCAAAATGGCTGAACAACTCGGGCAGTTCGCGCGTGGCCTTGGTGCCGAGCTGGTGGCAGGCAGTGCAGCCGCCGGATTTAATCATGCGGAGGTACTGCGCCTGGTTCGAGATGCCCGGGGCGATCCCGTTGCCGACCGGGCCGGTGCCGGGGAATTCACTCTTCGCTGGCGGCTCGAGCAGCGAGAACCAGTGTCCGGCGGGGTAGTACTGCGCGGCGGCCTTCGCGTCGGGGGCGGGGACGGCCTTGAGATCCAATTTGTCCCCGGG
>CANJCM010000115.1 GCA_947472765.1 Opitutia bacterium | reverse complement strand
TTAAATCAGCCGACTTAGAAATCCATCTTCGCCGACAGCGTGAAATTACGCGGGTCGAAGTAGAAGAAGTTTCCGCCAACCGACTTGCGGGACGGATCGGACAGCGTGCCATCACGCGGAACGAAGACCGTCTCGCTCGTGTTCTGGCTGCCCGTGCTGTACCCATAGATGGGACGGCGGACGTTCAGCAGATTCGAAACGGCCAGATCGAACTGGATCCGCTTCGGCATGTAACGGCGGGACTGGCTGAGGTTGACCGTGTAGGACAGGGTGCCGGTCGTCGTGATGTAGGAATCACCGATGACGTCGTCCGCCGCGGTATAAGCCGGATCGTCAATCGCGCGGGTCGGGTTCGCCGGATCGCGGATGGTGTCGAGCGACTTGTTGCCGGCGACCGCGCCACCGCGGTAGTTCAGGCCGATGCCCACGCGCAGGCCGTTGAGCTTGCCGGAACGGAAGCGGTAGTCCGTGGCGAGATTCGCCATGTACTCGCTGGAACCGAGGGTGTTCGCGCGGAGCTTGGACAGCGCCGTCATCTGCGGGATGGTGCTCGACTGGAGGTCATTCCAGCCGGCGACCGCCGCCTGAGCGTTCACCTGGTTGATCTTGGTCGGATCATCCACCGCGGGGTTGATGAAGGCCAGGTTGGTGGCCGGATCGATCAACACGCCGCCGTCCGCGAGGATCGAGCGCATGAGGGCGTCGTTCTTGGCGAAGAAGCCCACGGCATCGAGGCTCGAGTCAATCTGCGCCGCGTCCGTCTTGGACGCATTCAGGATGATGCGCCAGTTCGGCGTCGGGTTGCCGGTGATTTCGAGCTCATAGCCACGCGTATCGTTGGTCACGGTCGTGCCGATGTTGTTCAGCCGGAAGCGGGGGAAGTCGCGCTTGTTCCGATTGAAGAGATCACCGACCTGGCCGAGGTCACCAATGGCGTTGTAGTTGCCGATGAAGTTGAAGCCGATCGAGGTGATGGCGCCGGCCTGATAGGCGCGGAACCAAGCCAGGCTCGCCGACAGCTTGTTGTTCGGCAGCGTCACGCGGACACCGAGGTCATCGCTCGTCGCCGAGGTCGGGGCGAGGATGTTGTTGTAGATGTCCTGCTGCGGGCTGTTGAAGTTGAACGTCTTGCTCCGATTGCCGAAGACGCCCAACCACTTGGTGACATTCAGCACGGCACCGAGCGTGTGGGTGTTGATCGAAACGTCGACGTCGGGCGAATCGAAGTCGTCACGGAAACGATCGTTCTTATACTGCGCCTGAGGGAAGCCGACACCGGCAATCTGGGTGCGGGGACGGGCATCCGCCGGGCGTTCCGGGCCCGTGACCTTGCCGCTCGCGTCCTTCGGGAAGAAGGTGAGCGTCTGGTAATCCTTCGGCGCCGACGGGCGGAGCGCGAGATCCAGGCCGTTCCAACCGTCGGGCATGTCACCGGGGGCCTTGATGCGGTTCTGGGAGAAGAACGTCCGGTCACGGCGGAAGGCGCCGATGAGCACGAGGCGGTTCTTGAAGAGGTCAAGGTTGCCGGCGATCTGCGCGAATTTGTAATCGCGGCGGGCGTCGTACACATTGTCTTCGCGACGGGCGTCATACATCCAGAACGGCTTGACGATCTTGCTGATGCCGGTGGTCGGGTCGACCGCGAGTTGGGAGGCCGTGTTGAGGCTGTTGTAGGGCGTGGCCCAGCCGCGACTCTTCTCGTCGGCATAGAGGCGCTGGTACGGGAAGAATTCGTTCATCTCACCGTTGTTCACCCAGTAACGGGCGTCCGGCAGAACCCAATCAGCCGGCAGCACGATCACGCTGGAACGGTTCTTGATGATTTCGTTGTTGATGCCGCCCATGATGCCGAGTTGCAGCTTGCCGTAGCGGGTGTCCTTCACGTAGGCGGACTGGAGGCGGATGTTTTCGAAGTCATCTCCGCGTTGCTGGAAGTATTCCGCGTGATCCTGGTAGCCATGAAGGAAGAACGGATTCGGGGTGCCGTCAGGCAGGTTGCGTGAAATATCGAGGCGATATTCGCGGAAGCCGCGGCGGGCCGCATTGCTCGCCTGGACCGGCGTGCGATTGGCATTGCCGGCCAGCTCAACGAAGAAGCCGTCGAACGGAGCGTAGTTGAAGTAGAGCGAGAGATCCTTCGTGACCTGCGCCCACAGGGGATACTTGTGGCCCGGATCGTCGAACAGGTAGGAGTCTTCCGGCTTCGGGAGCTGGAAGAAAGGCGCGCCACCGAGCACGAGGGCGTAGCGGGTCTGATCGGGAATGCCGACCTTGCTGTCGATCATGGCCTGACCGTTGAGGCTGTAGTTCACCGTCGCGATCGGCACGCGGCCCTGCGCGGTGTTGACGTAATTCGTGAGCGTCGGATTGGTGCTATAGCTCGCGCCCTTGGTCCGGAACATGTTCTTCCAGTTCAGGAATCGGCCATTGTAATCCGGGCGGGCCACGAAGCGACCCGTGAACCGCTCGATGCCGGCTTGCGCCAGGAACGCAGGAGTCGGAGCGCCGGGGCCAGTCAGCGGCGCGGTGAAGTCGTAGGTCTTACCATCCCACGCCGAGACATACTCGTTGTACTGCTGGACAGCGTGGCTCTTGCGGGTGTGGGTGAACTCGAACTCACCGCGAATGGTGAATTTCGGGGTGACGCGATAGGTCGCCGCGAGGTGGAGACCCTTCTTGTCCTCCCAGATGCGATCGCGCCAGCTGTCTGAGCTGCCGAACATCACATTAGTGCGGAACGCGAACTTGTCGTTGACCGCCTGGTTGAAGTCGGCCGCGAGGCGGTACTTGTTCCAGGAGCCGATCTGGACCGTGGCTTCCTGGAAGCTCTTGGAGGTCGAGGCCTGCTTGGTGCCGGTGTTCTGCGTGCCGCCCGCGCCACCTGCGCCGAAGAGCACGGAGTTCGCGCCACGAGCGTAGTCGACGCGATCGATATTGAAGCTATCGGTCGCACCCGCGGCGAAGGGGAAGAAATTACGCGTCGGCGTGTTCGCCGAGATACCACGAATACGGACGCGGCGATTCGGGCCGGTGCCGTAACCGAGGTCGGTCTGGTCGCCCGGGGTGTAGTCGGTGTTGACCGACCAAGAACCCGAGTCCGCGATGTTCGTGATGTTGAAGGCCTCGAGAAACTCCTTCGTGATGACCGAATAGGCCACGGGAGTGTCCTTCAGCGGGGTGGCGATGCGTCCGCCGGCGAGCGAGGACGCAGCCACGAAACCAACATCGGAGTCGGCAGTGACGCTGAACGGGTCGAGTTTGACGGTCTGTTCCGAGGAGGTAGTCCCTCCGGCTGGTGCTGCTTGTCCGAAGGCGAACGGCGTACTCAAGGTTCCGAGTACGGCCGCCGAAATCACGACAAGACGTGTGTAGGCTTTGTTCATTGGGTGGGTTGTCCCGGCCGACTGGGGGTCGAACGGAACCCCCTGTTTCAAACTGGGAAGCCCCGCGCCGCAAGGGAATATCGATTGTAAAATTCGCAGGGGATTCCCGCGGTCGACGAATCCCAGGATTCCCAGGCGACGGCATTGGTCAGTACCCTCGCGCCCCGACAGCTCGAGTGCCGGTGAACAAGAGCCCGGGTGAAAAGTCGAAAAACACCCCTTCATTTCATTCTGAGCGGGGCGAAGAATCCATGGTCACCAGGGAGACTCACACGTGCTTGGATTCCCAAGTCGGCGCCGTAGCCCGCTGCGTGAGCAGCGGGACGAATTCAAGCAAAGCGATCGAGAAGTCCCTGTCCTCACGGACAGGGCCACGACGGACCGCTTAAACTCGGAATCCACGACGTGGATGCCCAAACCTGACGCGGGGATGAGATTGGCAGGGTATGCACACAATCTCCCAAGCACCCTGCCAACGCCATCAGCCTGACCGAAGGCCCGGCGGTGGTTCTTCCCCAGCGGCGCGTGAAGAGCCCCCCCAGCTTACCAGGCAAATGAAACGCCGGCGAAAAACGATCGTCCCCCACCCGGAGCGAAAATCATCAGCTCATCCGGGTCCACCGCCCGGGCGTCGCCGATCGGTTTCACCATGGCGGCGTAGCGCTTGTCGCCGAGATTGCGGCCCTCGACGAACACGCTGAAGCGCCGTCCCTGGTAGCCCACTTTCAAAACCGTCACGGCGTAGGCGCCCGCTTTCAGCGTATTGGCCTGGTCGGCCCAGAACCCCGTGAGGCTGCAGTCGACTTCACCGCCCACGTAAAGGCCGGACGGATGGTGGAAGGTCAGTTCGACCCGGTACTGATGCAGCGGAATACCCGCGATTCGGTTGTCCCCGTACAAGGCGTCATCCTCAAAGCGAAAGTCATTGAGGGTATACTCCTGCCCCAACGTCAGCCGCGGGGCATCTTTCCCCTGGCGCAGCAACTCGACGTCCAGGCCAAGTTCCACCCCTTGATGGCGCGTGTGCGCCACGTTGACGGTGCCAAGATCGCGGCCGGCGGCGTCATTCAGTTCCAGCAGTTCATTCCGCACCCGCCCCAAGTACAACGAAGCCTCCCACTGCACGGGCCCGCGTTCGCCCCGGCCGCCGATTTCCACCGTCCAGGCGTCCTGTGGGTCGAGCGGGGTGAAAATTACGCTGCCATTGGTGCCCTCTTCGAAAGGGTTCAGATCATCGAAGGAAGGGGGTTGGAAACTGCGGCTGACATTGGCGAAATAGGTTTCGTTCGCGCTCCGCTGGAACAATACGCCGAGCTTGGGATTGAGACCGTGCAGCTTCAGGCGGGCCGATTGGTCTCCATCGTCATCCGACCAGAACCGGTCTTCGAACTTGCGTTCGATCCAGACGTACTGCGCCCCGGTCACCACCGAAATCCGGTCCGTCGCCGAAAAGGTGTTCTCGAAAAAAATCGGGAGGTTGACGGCGCGGGTGAGGCTGGCCGCGGTCTTCCGCTTGAAGTCCTGCACGCCGTCGTTGTTGCGATAGTTGGTGCTGTGCTCGACCTCATGCACCGGGGCGAGGCCCGCGATCCAGGTATTGGGCCGGCCACCCAGCACCCCATGCCGGACATGGGAAAAAAGCAGCCCGAGGTTCGTCGAAGTGGCGTCCGTCACGCCCAGCCGGTAGTTTCGCTCGTAGAGATCGAAGTTCAGGAAACTACGGCGATGGAACAGCAGGCCCGCCTCGGTTTCGCTTTCCGGGTTCGTCCAGACGAGCCGGTCGGCGAGCCGGATCGAACGCGTGCGAGTCCGGAAGTCGCCCTCCAGCGCCTCCGCAAACGCCGGCGGAGACTCCTCCTGTAAATCGTCGAGCGTCACGTCGCCGGGGACCTGCCGAAACCAGTCGGTGTAACCCAGGTAAAATCGATTCTCGGCGTTCGCCGTGGGCTTGAAGCCCAGATTCGCCGTGATCGTCGAGGTGTCCTCGGCACTATGCTGCCGCCAGCCATCCGTCCGCCGATTCGCGAGGCTCAGGTAGGCGTCCCCGTCACCACGCGCATGGCCCACCCCAATCGAGACCCGCTGATAACCGAAACTGCCGCCTTCCGCGCGTACCTGCACGCCCGGGCTGTCCTTTCCGGTGCGAGGGATGAGATTAATCGCGCCGCCGAGCACATAACCACCGAACCGCAGCGCGTTGGCGCCGCGATAGACTTCCGCGCCCTGCACCGCCGAAAGGTCGATTTCCTCGAAATTCGCCTCTCCGTCAGCCTGGTTGTAGGCCACTCCGCCGAGCAACACCTGCACTCCCAGGGCCTCGTCGCTCTGAATGCCCGAACCTCGCATCGAGACCTTCGTTGCTTCGCCGGCACTGTCGGATGCGACGTAAACCCCCGTGGTGTGCTGGAGGAAGTCCTGGAAATTCGAGGCCCGGCCCTCGCGAAATGAACGGGTGTCAATCACGTCGGTGCCGCCCGGCACCACGGCCATCCGCTTTTGCGCTGCTTCGAGCAGGACGGCCTGCGCCTTGTCCCGCTCGGCCGTGACTTCAAACCGCGGCAGCACGGTCGGTGGGGCGGATTGCGCCCGGGCGGGAGCGGCGCCGGCGAGCAGGCAGACAACCAGCAGAAAGGGTTTGGAATTCATCGAACGAAGCAAAGTACCACGTTAACAGGAACTGACCGCGACTTTATGTCCGGCCATACCTATAAATCTTGTCGGGGCATCCCTGACACCCGCCAGCCTCGGCTACTCCGGCCGCGCCGATTGAGTCCACGTCACCGCCGCGTGGATGAACTCGTTGATATGACCGAGGCCGAGTTTTTCCTTAATGCGGGCCATGTACGCCTCGACGGTCTTTACACTGACGTTCATTTCCTTCGCCACCTGCTTGGTCTCGAGACCGCGGCCAAAGAGTTGGAAAACCTCCAGTTCGCGGTCACTCAGGCGATCCACCGCCGACTCGGATCCGATGGTCGTGGGCCGATGGAGGCGGCCCGCCAGCTTTTCGAGCAATTCGCCGCTCGCGTAGATCTTGCCCTCCGCCACCCGGCGAATCGCGTCGGCGATCCGGCCCGTGGATTCGCGCTTCGTAAGGTAGCCGCGGGCGCCCGCCCGAAAGGCCCGCTCGGCATGGAAGGGCTCCTCGTGCATCGAAACCACGAGGATGCGCACCGCGGGATGATGCGCCTGCAGTTCCCGAATGAGCGTCAGGCCGGAGCCGTCCTTGAGCGACAAGTCGGTCACGACCACGTCCGGAACCTTGGCTGCGACCAAGGCGAGTCCCGACGCGACACCCTCGGCCTGACCTGCCACCACCAAATCGGATTCCCGGCCGATCAGGCTGACGAGCCCTTCCCGCACGAGGGGATGATCGTCGATGACGACGACGAGAAGCCGGGCGGGAACTGCCTTGGGCTCGGCGCTCATGACGCAGTGGCCGCGCGCGGCAGCCGGCAGGTGATGCAGGTGCCGCCTTCGGGCAAGGACTCGGCGGAATAGGCCGCCCCGATCACACCGGCCCGGTACGACATGATCCGGAGGCCCAAACCACCGGAGGGCGACTCCCGCGGCAGGCCAATCCCGTTATCCTTGATTTTCAGCGTCAGCGCCGGCGGATCCGCTTCGAGGATGATGGTGATCCGATCGGGCCGGCCGTGGCGCGCCGCATTGCGCACGGCCTCCTGCGCGATGCGGAACAGGTTCGAAGCGGCCACGCGATCGTCCAACTCCAGTTCACCCCGCACGATGAATTCACATTGGACTCGAAACTGCTCCGACGCCGTGGCGGCCAGCTCCTCCAGGGCCACCACCAATCCATCGGCCTCGACTGCCGTCAGCAGCAGCCCCTTGGCGAGGTGACGCGTTTGGGCCACGCCCTCATCGATCAGCGTGAGCACCCGCAGGGCTGACGCGGCCAGCGGATCGTTTTTCATCCGCAGATCATCGGCCAGAATCCGGGCCACGTAAGCCGTGCCGGTCAGGTGCTGGCACAGGCCGTCGTGCAAATCGTGGCCGATGGAAACGCGTTCCTTTTCGCCGTGGTGCACGATGATGCGTTCAAGCCGCTCCCGCTCGGCCGCTTCCCGGGTCAGCGCGAGTGCTCCCTGGCGAACACGTCCCTCGATTTCCCGCTGCAGGGTCAAAAGGCTCGAAAGCAGCCAGATGATCAGGAGGTACGTGCTGAACGAAATGACCGCGTTCCACGTCAGCGCAAATGTCCGCGACGCATCTCCGCCCAGGCCGAGGTCCCCTGCGGTCATGACGACCACGCTGGCCACGGCGATGGCCACGCCGAAGCGCCAGCCGCGCGCGGTGACCGCGAGCATGACCGCCACGCAGTAAAACAGCCGGCAGGAAATCCGATCATCGTTGTCGATCAGGGAGTCGAACACACCCGTGGCGAGCATGAGGACGACGCTGGCCGCCGCCACCCACCACTGGCGCCGGGGATCACTCGCGGCCACCAGCGTCCGGCCCATGGCTCCGCCCCACTCGGCAAACCGGGCGGCGATGGGAGGGCGGAAAGTCATGGACGGAAAATCCGCGGCTTCGGGGCCGCGGCGTCATCCCTTCATTCCGTCTCCCCGCCGGAAAATCGAGTGGGAATTTCCGCCGCCGCGCGGTTCGTCCCCGCGTCGACCCGGCCCAACGCAAAAAGCACGTGACTCCCCGGCGCCGGTGTTCCTTCGTCTCCCTGCCCGTTGAAACCTCGATTCGCCTGCGGCCCCGCCGGCAGGCCGATGCCCTCACCATCGTCCCAACCTTACCCATGAACAAACTCCCCCTCCTCCTGCTCTTTGCGTTCGTCAGCACTTTCCTTCGGGCCGAGAACGCGCCCGCCGGTTCCGACAAGATCATCGCCGCCGTCCGCGCCGCCGACGACGCCCGGCTCGCCGGCTCGATTGCCGTGGATCGCGAGAAGATGAACGCGGCCTACTCGAACGATCTGCGGTACGCGCACTCGAGCGGCAAAATCGACAGCAAGGCCTCGTTCATCGCATCCCTGGTGTCGAAGGAAGCGATCTACTTCTCCGTCGACTATCAGGAGCGGAATTTCGTCCCCGTTTCGCCCGGCATCGTGCTCATGAACGGCCGAGGGACCTTCAAGGTGTCCACCGGCGGCGCGCCGCGGCAGGAGCTCGACCTGCGGTTTCTCGCCGTGTGGCGCGAGGAACAAGGCGTGTGGCGGATGATTGCCTGGCAATCGAATCGTCAGCCGGCACCGACGCCGACGAAGTAAAACGCCGCCACTTCGTTGTGAGCCATCCGCCCTTTGGGAAATTCGCCCGCCCTGGAGTCACGATCTCCGGAATCTGGCCCGAGGCGTGGATGATGGCGGGGAAAACGATCGAGGGCCTGCGCATCCTCGAGCGCTTCCCGTATTTTCGGGCGTGTCACATTCTTGATGTCTCGGATTCCGGGGAGCGCGCCGCGATCGCCCAATGGGTGGCCGAACGGGACATCGCTCTGACGTATTGCCTCACGATCATCATGTATCGGGAGGAATTGGACTTGAGTCATCGCGACGAATCCAAGCGGCGCCAGGCCGTCGCCCGACTCAGCGAAGGCGTGCGCGAGGCAGCGGAATGCGGAGCCGTGTGCGCCCAGTTGATCAGCGGTCCGGCGCCAGCCCTCGCCCCCGATCGGCCGGCGAACCTCGCGCTCCTGCAGCGTTCGCTCACGGAGATCGCGGCCGCCACTGCGGACGTGAAGGGCGTGCGGCTGGCGATCGAGCCGCTGGACGTCGCGTTCCACAAACGGAAGACCCTCGGCTCGACCGCAGAATCCATCCGCCTCACCCGCGGGGTCCGCGAACAGCAGCCGAATTTCACGCTGTGCCTCGATACCGCACACATGATCCTGAATGAGGAGGATCCGGTGGCGATGGTGACGGAGGCCGCCGGTTATTTTGACGAGTTGCACCTCTGCAACTGCATCACGCAAGCGGGGCACCCGCTGTACGGCGATTACCATCCGAACTTCGGACCGCCCGGACGGCTGGACGCCAAGCTCGCCGGCCAGGTGCTGGCGTCGGCGTATCGGACCGGATTCCTCTCGACGGCCACGCCCGGTCGCGTGACGGGCGAAATCCTGCGCCGCGATCAGACACCGGAAGCGACGCTGCAACACGTGCAGGAATTTCTCGAGGCCGCCTGGGCCGCAGCCTGCGACGAGCTCCAACTCCGCGCCTAGTGGCCCCTCCACTGTCATTCTGAGCGCAGCGAAGCCTCCATGCTGGAGGCGCGGTGTCCCCACCGCGCATTTTTCGACTCCCCGTTTCAGGTATCGATCGGTTCGATCCGCCGCCCCGCCCAATCCTTGTACGTCACGTATTGCCTGGATTCCGAAATTGGCTTGGTAGCCCGCTGCGTGAGCAGCGGGACCGCATGGAGCGCAGCAATGAATGAGTCCCTGTCCTCACGGACAGGGCTACGCCAATCTGCTCAACTTCGGAATCCAAGTATTGCGTGACGTACAAGGGTTGGGCGGGCGGGGCGAGGCCACGGTCCACCAGCAACGGATTGATTCTGTGTAATCCGTGCAATCCGTGGTCCCCGGTTTGGGTTGGCCACCAATTTCACCGATTACACGAATCGGATTCGGCTTCCGCGGTGCGACCGGGCGCGCACGAGGCGCGCCCCTACGACGGATCTCGGTCGCACTTCGTTGTAGGGGCGTGGCTCGACCGCGCCCGGCTTGGCGACGTCGATCCTATGTCCGCTCTCGTGGCACGGTCGCTTCCGCGCCGATCGGACGCGTCGGATCGATCGCGAACCAGGCCGCGAAGGCCGCAAGATTGAGCACCGCTCCGACCAGAAAGAAAGGCGTGGTCGAGCCCGTCAGCAGAATCAGGTATGGAAATGCCAGGCTCGTCACAAATGCCCCGAGGTTGCCGGCCATGTTCATGGTCCCGCCGACGGCGCCGGTATTCGCCCGTCCAATGTCGATGCAGAGCGCCCACGAGACGGGCACCGCCATGTCCGCGCCGAAGATCGCGACGGTCAGGCAAAGCACCACCGCGACGGGATCGTGAAATGCGAGGCTCGCGAGCATTCCCGCCGCCGAGAGTGAAAAACCCACCGTCGCGGGCAGGCGCCGCGCCAGCACGGGGCGTCCGGCGCGGTAGAGCGCATCGCCCAGGCCGCCGCCGACCCAGTTGCCGATGGCCCCGCCGACGAGAGGAGCCGCCGCCAGGAATCCCGTCTTCAACGCCGCGAGGTTGTAAGTGCGCTGGAGGTACGGAAAGAGCCACGTCAGGCAGAAGAAGAACGTGAAGTTCAGGGCAAAATATTGCCCCATCACGAGCCACATGTTTCTCGAGCGGAACAGCGCGCCAAAAGGAAGCGGCTTTGCTTCGGTCGGCGCCACCGCTCCGCGGGCCGCCGTGATGAGATGACTCTCCTCCTTCGTCATGGCGGGATGGTCCGCGGGTGAATCACGAAACCAACGGTACCACGCGAGTGCCCACCCGATGCCGATCACGCCCAAGCCGAAGAACGTCTCGCGCCATCCAACAGTCGTCACGATCCACGCGATGACGGGCAACGAGGCCGCCGCGCCGATCCGCGCGCCGGAATTGTTTATCCCCTGCGCGAGTCCGCGTTCCCCGGCCGGGAGCCAGGCATAGAACGCCCGCGAAACCGTGGGATAGGCGCCCGCTTCGCCGAGGCCGAAGAGGAACCGGGCCAGGATCAGCGAGGCAAATCCCACGGCGAGGCCCGTCAGTCCCGTGAAGAGCGACCAGACGGCCACGACCGCCGCGAGCATGACTCGTGCGCCCCAGCGATCCGCCAGCATCCCGGCGGGCACCTGCCCGAGCGCATAGCCGAGGGCGAAGGCCGAGAGCACCCAGCCAAAGCGAACATCATCCAGGCCGAACGCACTCGTGATGGGGCCCTTGGCCGCCGAGATCGCGATGCGATCGATGTAGAGCAGCATCGACAGCGTGAACGTGACCGCGACGAGGCGGTGACGGACCGGAAAACGGCCTCCCACTCGAGCGCTCACATCAGATCGACTTCGCGCCGCCGGCGAGGGCGATCGTCACGATCTCATGATCTCGCAGCGGCCGGTGATGCGCGATTCCCGCCCGCTGGCACTCCACGAGGATATTGGCGATTTGCTCGGCGGACGCACTGAGCCCCAGCTCCGGCAACTTCTTTGCCACCGCCCCCGCGTCGCTCCATTTGCCGACGACAACCCGCGGCGCGCGGCCGATGATTTCAGGCTCGAACGGAAACGCGATTGGCCGCGCCCCCGCCTTCTCCATCGCGGCACCCGTGGTCCACTGCTCCATGCTGAAAGCGCCGGGCCCGCTGACGGGCTTGAAGTAGCCCACCGGAATTCCCGTGATTTCCGCCACGAGCGCGCTCAGCACCGGGAGATCCGCGAGTCGAATGCCCGTATCGACGCCATACAGAACCTCGAGCGCCATCACGACTTCGTCGAAGGGCGCGTTGCCCGCGCGATAACCGAGGCCGTTGACCGAGACATTCAGGCCGGTCGCACCTGCCTCGTAGGCGGCGAGAACGTTGGCGGTCGAGAGCCCGAAGTCGTTGTGGCAATGGACGTCGACCTGCAGCGACGACCACTCCAGCACCTGGCGAACGAGCAGCGAGATCGCCGCCGGCCGGGCGACGCCGAAGCTGTCCACCACCGTCACCGCCGCGGCGCCGGCCTGTTTGGCGACCATCACCAACTCGCGGAGCTGTTCCAACGGCGCACGGCTGGCTTCATTGATGAAGAGGTTGACGTGGCATCCGGCGGCCCGCGCCGCGGCGATCTGCCGGACCGTCTCGTCGAGCAACTCCGCCCGGCTCCGGCGGAGGACATGCTGCTGGTGCTCGTCGAGGATCCGATGCCAGACCATGACATGACGGACGCCCGCCTCGACCGCTTGCTCGACGCGGCCCGGCTGCCAGTTGACGTAGAGATCGAGCGGGAGTTGGCGACGCAGAATCGCTCGGACGGATTCGAGCCAGCCTGGGACGATGAGGAACAACTCCATCCGTCGGAGGCCCGCGCGAACGAGCGCCTCGGCGATCCGCACCTTGTCATCGACGGTGAAGACCGCGTCGGCGCATTCCTCGCCATCGCGCACGGTGATGTCGTGAAGTTCAACCGGCCGCGGCGGGATCTGCACGCGGGCGTCGAAATTATGCGGGCTGACGAACCAGTGGGGCTTGCGCCAAGGGGTCTGGGACATGGGGCACGCCGATTTCAATTGGAGTACCAGTCGCAGTCAACGCGCCGTGGCCGCGAGTGTGAGCGAGTGGAGTTTTGGGCGTCTTCGCGCGCTCCTCGGCCGCTCGCCACGGATTGATTCGGTGTAATCAGTGTAAACCGTGGCAACTGGTGCCCGGAGAGGGGATCGAACCCACACGCCTTGCGGCGGCAGATTTTGAGTCTGCTGCGTCTGCCAATTCCGCCATCCGGGCGAACCAGTCCGCGAAACGTAGGTCGGCTCGGAGCCGTGTCCATGCAATTTTCGCTCGG
>CANJCM010000114.1 GCA_947472765.1 Opitutia bacterium | reverse complement strand
TTCCGTCTCCCGCTCAAATTCCGGACGAAGCAGCGCGATATTCTCACGCTCGAGGCCCGCGTGACCGGCACCGTCTCGCTGGAGGCCGATCTCAAGGGCATCAATATGAGCCGGATCGTCCGCTCGTTCTACGAGCACAAGGACAACGTTTTCACCGGCGAGTGGATGGGTAAAATCCTGCGTTCCTACCTCAAGAACGTGAAGAGCAAGGATGCGCGGCTCCGCGTGAACTTCTCGTATCCGATGTTGCACCAGAGTCTCCGCAGCGGCCTTGAGGGCTACCAGTATTACGAGGCCGCGTTCGAGGGCGTGATGACCCGCGGCGGAGAATGGCGGCGGTTCATCCATTTCGATTTCGTCTACTCGTCGGCCTGCCCGTGCTCGGCCGAATTGTCGGAGCACGCCCGCGATCACCGCGGCGTTTACACCGTGCCGCACTCGCAGCGGAGCAAGGCCCGGGTCGTGATCGAGGAAATGCCGGGCAAGCGCATCTGGATCGAGGACATCCAGGCGCTGTGCCTCCGCGCGCTGCAGACCGAGACGCAGGTCATGGTGAAGCGCGAGGACGAGCAGGCGTTCGCCGAGCTCAACGGCGCGCATCTCAAGTTCGTCGAGGACGCCGCGCGGTTGCTCTATCGGGAGTTCGATGCCGACAAGCGCATCCGCGACTTCCAGATCGCTTGCTCGCACCTCGAGTCGCTGCACTCGCACGACGCGGTGAGTGTGATCTGCAAAGGCGTGAAAGACGGCTTCAAGGCGGACTTCATGGATTTCGGATCGCTGGTTTGTTGAGCCTGCTGCTGGTTTAAACCACAGATGGACACGGATGGACGCAGATGCCGAGGCGGCGGATCGCGGACATTTGCGTTAACCTAAATTCAGGGTGAACGGCGGTTCGCTGCGGTCGGGTGTGGAAGGTGATTCTCGCACCGATGGAATCGAAGGTGTCGAATCAGGAAGGTCTCCACGCCTCACTCACGTTCGCGGTCGTGGGCTGCGCCATGGGTGTGTTGAACGAACTGGGTCACGGCCTGCATGAAAAGCCGTACGAGAGAAGTCTCGTCGTGGAGTTCGGTTTGCGCGGGTTGACGATTGAGCAGCAGCGAAAGTTTGAAATCCGTTACAAGGGTGTGGTGGTGGGCGAATTTATTCCGGACCTGATTGTGAACGGCTCAGTCATCGTGGACACAAAAGTGATCGATCGAATCACCGATGTGGAACGCGGCCAGATCCTGAACTATCTCCGCATCACGCGTCTAAATGTTGGATTAATCGTGAATTTTAAGCGTCCCAAGCTGGAATGGGAGCGAATGATTTTGTGATGATTTGTGTCCATCTGTGTCCATCTGTGGTTGGTTCGAGACGATGACGACTCCACGCCGAGCCACGAAATCTGCGGGCAAAAACCAGCCCGTCGTTCTCATCACCGGTGCCTCGCAGGGGATTGGTGCCGCGATCGCGCTGACCTTTGCGCAGGAGATTCCCGGGGTGCGTCTCGCACTGGTGGCGCGAAATCGGGCCAAACTGCAGGCGGTCGCGAAGGCATGCCTGGCTGCGGGTGGCACGGGTCTCCCGCCCCGTGAGAGTCATTCGGCGTCCCTCGGGTCGTCGCGCCGGACCACGGGTCGGGAGACCCGTGCCACCACGGTGGAAGCGCACGCATTCGCCTGCGATGTGAGCAATGAGCGGTCGGTGACCGCGCTCGCGAAGGCCGTAACCGCGCGTTTCGGCGCGGTCGATGTGCTGATCAACAACGCGGGATCGTTCGCCGGCGCACCATTGACCGGGATGAGCGTCGCGACGTTCGATCAGATGATCGCGGCCAACCTGCGGAGCGTGTTCCTCGTCACGCGCGCCTTCGTCGGCGGCATGAAGGCTCGTCGTCGCGGCGACATTTTCAACATGAGTTCGATCGCCGGCCGGATCGCGTACCCGGGTGGCGCGGGCTATTCGGCCGCGAAGTTTGGCGTCAGCGGACTCAGTCAGGTGATGCGCGCTGAACTGCGCGAACACGGCGTTCGCGTCTGCTGCGTTTATCCCGGCGCGACGGTCTCGCCGTCGTGGGCCGGCAGTGGCGTGCCCGAGGAGCGCATGATGCCCACCGAGGATGTCGCGCGCGCCTTCCTCGATATCTACCGTCTTTCGCGGCGCACCGTCGTAGAGGAGATCGTCCTCCGGCCGCAGCTGGGGGATTTGTAACGACGGCTGCCGTCGCTACAAATCCGAGGAAATTTGCCGGTGGCAAATTTCAGGGGAAGGCGAAGCAGTCCTGCAGCCGCAGTTGGGGAATCTGTAGGGCCGGCGCTCGCCGCCGGGCCTTTGGATTTTCGATTTTGGATTCTCGATTTTCGAATGGGCCCGGCGGCGAGCGCCGGCCCTACGAAAACCGACGGGCACGGCCGGTGGGGGCACCGGCCCTCCATTTTCAGGATCCGCCGCCGCGCAACGGCTTCGGAATTCGGCACCGCCGAATTCCTAGGGCAGCGCGAAGCAGTAGTACGCGTTGCCGGGCTTGGTCTCGGGTTTGCCGCCGCCGCCGGCGGCGATGAGGACGTACTGCTTGCCGTTGATTTCGTAGGTCGCGGGCAGCGCGTAGCCGCCGGCGTCCATCTGGAATTCCCACAGGGTCTTGCCGGTGTCCTTGTCGTAGGCGTGGAAGCGTTCGTCCATCGAAGCACCCGTGAAGACGAGTCCGCCCGCGGTCACGATGCAGCCGCCCATGTTGAACGTGCCCGTCGGCGGCACGCCGCGTTTCTCCAGCGCGGGATAAGTGCCGAGCGGGACCTGCCAGCGGAATTCGCCGGTATCGAGATTGATCGCGGTGACCGTGCCCCACGGACGTTTGTTGACGGGGAAACCTTCCGGATCGCGAAACTCGTTGTGGCCGGTTGCGACCCACGGAATCTCGCCGGCCCAGCTCGGCTTCAGATCCTTGGTGGCGAGGTGTTCATCGTTGCCCTCGTCGAAGAGGAAGGCCGCGACCGCGCGTCGCTCGAGCGGAGTGAACGAGGCGAAGGTGGGCATCTGGTTCCGGCCGGTCTCGAGCAGCTGGATCACCTGCTCGCGGGTCAGCCGCTCCTTCACCGATTTCAGGGACGTGAACGAAGGTGCGTTGGGGTTGACGGCTTTCTCTGCGCCATGGCACGCCGAACAAATCGCTCCGTAGATCGATCGGCCCAGTTCGTTAAGGGTGACGTCCGCGCGCGGTTTTGCGGGCACCATCGAAATCCATTCCGCCTCGCTGCTGGAGTTGACGTAGAGCGTGCGCGTCGCGGGATCGAAGGCCGCGCCACCCCATTCCGCGCCGCCGTTGAACTGGGGGAGAACGACGGACGGCTTTGTGCCGGGGGGCGTGAAGGTGCTGCCGGTCTTCATGCCGGCGAGCCGCTGCAGCACGAATTCGCGGGCTGCCGGGTTGAGGTCGGTGACCTCGTCGGTGGTGAAACGCTGCTGCGCAAACGGCTTCGGCTTCACCGGGTGCGGTTGCGTCGGCCAGAGCTTTTCGCCGGGGACATCCGTCTGGTGGTCGGCGGCGCGCTCCTCGATCGGAAAGAGCGGTTTGCCGGTCTCGCGTTCGAAGAGGAACGTCATGCCGGTTTTGGTGACCTGCGCGACGGCATCGATCCGCCGGCCGTCGTGCACGACTGTCACCAGATTGGGCTGCGTCGGGATGTCGTAGTCCCACACATCGTGGTGCACGGTTTGAAAATGCCAGACGCGCTCGCCGGTGTCCGCCTTGAGCGCGAGAATGCAATTGGCGAAGAGGTTCGCGCCGATCCGGTTGCCGCCGAAATGATCGTACGCCGCCGAGCCCGTGCCGGCGAAGACGAGTCCGCGACCCGCGTCGAGCGTCAGGCCGCCCCAGCAATTCGTGCCGCCGACGGTTTTCCACGAATCGGGCGACCACGTGTCATGGCCGAACTCGCCGGGATAGGGGATCGTGTGGAAGATCCATTTGCGTGCGCCGGTGCGGGCATCGAACGCCCGAATGTGGCCGGGCGCGGACGGGGCCGGCCCTTCTCCGACCGCCGAGCCCAGGATGAGCAGATCCTGATAGATGATGCCCGGGGTGGTGGCGGTCACCGATAGGAAATAGGAATCGCGATCGAGCCCCTCGCGCAGATCCACCCGACCATCGCGTCCGAACGTCTTCAGCAGCTCCCCGGTTTTGGCGTCGATGGCGTACAGGAAATTTCCGGCCGGGTAGAAGATGCGGCCGCTTTGTCCGTCATTGAAGTACGTGACCCCTCGATTCACCCCGCGGCCGCCTTTGCCCTCCCAAGGATCAAAGACCCAGCGCTGCTGGCCGGTCGCGGCGTCGAGGGCGACCAGCTTCAGTCCGGGCGTCGTGAAATACGCGAGACCACCGACGACGATCGGATTGCACTCGATGGTCGAAGCCGGCCGTGTGGTCATGTCGTCGGTCCGAAAAATCCACGCGGGCTTCAGCTGCGTAACGTTCTCACGATTGATCTGAGTCAGCGAAGAATACTTCGAGCTGGTCGCGTCACCGCCGTAGACCTGCCAGCCGCGATGGGGATCGTCGGCGGCGGAAGCCAACGCTGACGTGAGCAGGAGCGCGAGGAGTCCGGAGCGGAATGAGAGCATGAACGCGGGGGGGTGAGCTCGGATGTTTCACACCGCGGTGAAAGCCGCCAACGCTTTCGTTGCTTCCGCCGAATAATCGTCCGCCCCGGAGGAAGGCGTTTTCCCTCCGTCGGGAGAGCGGTTCGCGGCGTCGTGCCGACCTGTCCCTTTCATAATCAGATTGGATTCACCCGATTCTCCTGCTCCTTCCTCGTTGCCCCCAGGCCTCCGCCCCATGCCTGCCTTCCTCGATCGCGAACGGACCATTGCACCGCCCGGCTTCAGCCGCTGGATGGTGCCCCCCGCTGCCATCGCCGTGCAAATGTGCATCGGCGAAATTTACGGCTTCAGCGTTTTCAATTTTCCGCTGACGCGCGCGATCGGGATTACGCAGTCGGTGCCCGGCCAGGACTGGACCATTCCGAGCGTCGTGCTCGCGACCTATTCGCTGGGTCTCGTGATGCTCGGACTCTCGGCGGCGTTCCTGGGCAAATGGGTCGAGCGCGAGGGCCCGCGCAAAACGATGTTCGCCAGCGCGTGCTGTTTTTGCGGCGGACTCGCGGTCGCGAGCTTCGGCGTCCACATCCACAATCTCTTCGTCGTAGCGCTGGGCTACGGGGTGATTGGCGGGATTGGCCTGGGCCTCGGCTACATCGCTCCGGTGTCCACGCTCGTGAAGTGGTTTCCGGATAAGCCGGGGATGGCGACCGGTCTGGCGATCATGGGCTTTGGCAGCGGGGCGCTCGTCGGCGCGCCGTTTGGCGTCGAATTGATGGCCACCTTCCGCACCGCCACGTCGGTGGGCGTGAAGGAGTCGTTCCTCGTGATGGCGGCGTGTTACTTCGTGATGATGAATTTCGGCGCGTGGATCGTGCGCGTGCCGGCGCCAGGCTGGAAACCCGTTGGCTTCGAGCCAGTCCGACTTGCGAACCGGATGATCACGTCGGCCGATGTTCTCGCCGACGAGGCGATCAAGACGCCGCAGTTCTACCTGCTGTGGGGCGTGCTGTGCTGCAATGTGACGGCGGGTATTGGCATCCTCGCGCAGGCGTCGCCGATGTGCCAGGACATGTTCGGCGTTTCACCGGTCGTGGCTGGCGGGTTCGTCGGGCTGCTCAGCATTTTCAACATGCTCGGGCGGTTTTTCTGGTCGTCGGCGTCGGACCTCACCGGTCGGAAGGCGATCTATTGTATCTACTTTCTGTTGGGGTGCCTGCTTTACGGCCTGATCCCTTTCAGCCAGCAAACCGGCAGCGTGGCGTTTTTCACCGCGCTGACCTGTGTGATCATTTCGATGTACGGGGGCGGTTTTGCCACCATTCCGGCCTACCTGCGCGATCTCTTCGGCACGCTCCAGGTTGGCGCCATTCACGGGCGGCTGATTACGGCGTGGTCGGTGGCGGCGGTGCTGGGGCCCCAGCTTGTCACGTACATCTCGGAATACCAGAGATCCCACGGCGTCCCAAAGGGGCAGGCCTACAATTCGACGCTCTACCTGATGGCCGGCGTGCTGCTCGTCGGGCTGGCGTGCAACCTCTTTGTCCGGCCGGTAAACCCGCGCCATCACGTCGGGACGCCGCAGCCCGAGCCGGCCCGCGCCACGATTTAAGTTATGAAGAAGAGTTCCGGATTGTCGCTCACCCTCGCGTTCCTGGTCGTCGCGGTGCCCTTGAGTTGGGGGCTCTACCGCAGTGTGAAGAATGCGCTGCCGCTCTTCACGACCACCGTGACGAAGGCGCCGTAACCGAAAGCCTGTGCCCGGCGGCGGCGCGGGAGGATGAAAGCCGGCCGCGTGGGCAGCAACGGCCAGTGTCTCCGACGCCAGAAATTTTTCCGCTCGCTTGAACTGTTCCGGCATCTGGCCGAGCATCCCTGCTTACCCCTTTCTTCCTATGCTCCGAAAGATTCTGTCTCCCGGTCTGGCGAGTCTCCTCCTGGCGGCCCATGCGATCGCCGCCGATCAACTCGAGGACCCGGTCGCCCGGGCCGCGCTGCCGGAGTTCAAGATCATTCCCGCGGCGACACCGGACGAGCTCTCGCCGGCGAAGTCCGTGCCGATCGGTCTGTTCAATTTCTGGCCGCGTTCGCAGGGCGACAATGGCTCCCGCCGTTATTCGGCGTTGAAGCAGATCAACAAGGAGAACGTGAAAGACCTGGAGATGGCGTGGACGTATCGCTCCGGCGACGGCGCCCAAAACATCCAGTGTACGCCGATCATCGTCGACGGCGTCATGTATGGGCCGACGCCGGGCTATGCGCTGGTCGCGGTCAATGCGGCGACCGGAAAGGAAATCTGGCGGCACAAGGTCGACGTGCCCTCGGGTGCGGGCGAGAACAACCTCCCGGCCCGCCGGGGCCTGCTCTACTGGCCCGGTGATGCCGGCAATGCCCCGCGCCTGCTCTTCGGATCGGGGGAGTGGTATTTCGCGGCCGATCCCAAGACCGGAAAACTTCTGGAAAATTTCGGCGACCACGGCCGGACGAAAATTCCCGGCGGGGCCAAGGGCATTGGCGGCGTTTACCAGCACGTGTTCGTGGTGGCCGGCGGGCAGGACTACATCCACGGCTACGACGTGAGGGACGGCAAACTGCTGTGGAGCTTCTCGACCATCGCGCAAGGCGGCGAGTTCGGGGAGCCGTACGCGAAGAGCCACGGAGGAGGCAACAACTGGGCCGGAATGGCGATCGATGACGCGCGGGGCATTGCCTATTTCACCCTCGGCGACCCGCACCCGAACATGATCGGCATCAGCCGGCCGGGCGACAATCTCTTCAGCAACTGCATCCTCGCGCTCGATGCGTTGACCGGAAAGTACCGCTGGCACTTCCAGGGCGTGCGGCACGATCTCTGGGATCTCGACGTCACCGGTCCGCCCAATCTCGTCACGATCACGCGCGACGGCCGCAAGATCGACGCCGTGACCGGGGTGTCGAAGGGCGGCCTGCTGCTGCTCGTCGATCGCGAAAGCGGCAAACCGATCTTCCCCTTCCGCCTGCGGCGGGCGCCGGTGTCGAACCTGCCCGGCGAAACGACCGCGCCTTATCAACCGGATCCCGAACTGCCGGAGCAGATTTCCAAGGTGACCTTCGATCCCGCGGAGATCACCGACCGCACGCCCGAGGCGCGGGCCGCGGTGGAGAAGATGGTCGCACGTTCGAGCTATGGTTTCTACGAACCGTTTACGCTCGGAAAACCGAATCTGTTCCGCGGCTCGCGCGGTGGTGGCGAATGGGGCGGCTCGGGCGTCGATGTGCCGACCGGACGGCTGTATGTGACGTCGAATCGCTGGATCTCCCGCATCACGGTGATTCCGAACGATGAGGGCGTCCGCGATCCGAAGTATCCACCGTCCTCCGGTGAGATTGTCTACCAGCAGAATTGCATGGCCTGTCACGGCGAGGGCCGGCAGGGGAGTGGCATCGCCCCTCCGCTCCACGCGCTGAAGCTGCGGATGAAAGATGACGACGTGCTCGCGGTCCTGAAAACGGGCCGCGGCGCGATGCCGCCCGCCCCGCAGGTCAACGAGGCGCAGAAAAAAGACCTGCTGGACTTCCTCTTCCGCCGCAACCAGCCGCCCTCGCGGCCCGCGCAATTGGGCTCGGACAAGTACACTTTCGACGGCTTCAACTTCCTCGTCGATCACGAGGGATACCCCGGCATCAAGCCGCCGTGGGGTGAGTTGACCTGCTACGATCTCAGCACCGGGAAGAAGCTCTGGCACGTCCCGCTCGGCGAGCATGAGGAACTGACGAAGCAGGGCATGCCGGTCACGGGACAGCAGAACCTCGGCGGCGCCTCGGTCACCGCCGGCGGCCTGGTGTTCGTCGCCGGCACGAGCGACGAGAAGCTGCGGGCGTTCGATGCCGACACCGGCAAGGAACTCTGGGCGGCGAAGCTGCCCTTTGCGGGAACGGCGGCACCGGCGATCTACGAAGTGGACGGCCGGCAGTACGTCGTCATCACCGCGACCGGCGGCGGTCGCGTCGGCGGCAAGTCGGGCCCGGGTGACGCCTACGTTGCGTTTGCGCTGCCGAAGAAGTGATCGGCTGATGGCCGGGTTGGTGTAGGGCCGGCGCTCGCCGCCGGGCCTGATGGAAAATCCATCGGCCTGCCGGCGAGCGGCAGCCCTACAATGATGGGGAACGTTTACCTCGACGGAATGCAGCCATGGACGGTGGGGGCACCGTCCCTCCATGGATTGCTCTTTGCGAGGAGAGCGAACGGAAGTCTGAACGATCCGCCTGCCATGGAGGGCGGGTGCCCTCACCCGCCGGCTTCATTCTAGCAGATCGTGCGGGCTCAGCCTGCGCCCAACCCACCTCACTGACAGCAGCAAGGCGGATCGCCCGGTTCGACCGTGCGGACGACGAGATACTTTACCGTGTCGCTGAAGAATTTCACTTCCGCGTGGGTCACGCCCGACGGAAAGAAGACCACCTGCCCCGGTCCGGCCCGATGGGTTTTGCCGCCGAAGGTGAACTCACCCTCGCCCTCGAGCATGTAGAGCGCCTCCTCCGCGACATGCGAATGCTGCGCTCCCCAGCCTTTGCGCGCGTCGTTCAAAATCGTCACGTGCATATGCAGCCGCCGCGCACCTTCCGTGGGCCCGACGAGTGATTCGTAGAGAGCGTTGGAGTTTTGCATGTCAGAGTAGCGATGACTGCGGATCTGTGAGGGGCTTCAACCCGATCGCTGTGTAGCCCTTGGCCGTGAGGACGCGGCCCTGCGGGGTGCGTTGCAGGTAGCCTTCCTGAATGAGGAAAGGCTCGTGCACTTCCTCGAGCGTCTCGGCTTCCTCGCCGACGGCCACGGCGATCGTGCTCATGCCGACCGGGCCGCCGCGGTAATTCTCGGCCATCACGCGCAGCATGCGTTTGTCCATTTCATCGAGGCCGGCGGCATCAATCTCGAGCAGTTCGAGCGCGGAGGCGGCCACGGGTCGCGTAATGTGTCCGGTGGCGCGTTCCTGCGCGTAGTCGCGGACGAAGTTGATCAGGTTGTTGGCGACGCGCGGCGTGCCGCGGGAACGGGTGGCAATTTCCTGCGCGCCCTCGCGATCGATCTCCACCTTCAGCAACCCGCAACTCCGGCGCACGATCGACTCCAGCGTGGCGTGATCGTAGTAATCGAGGCGCGTCTGCAGCGTGAACCGCGAGCGCAAAGGCGCGGTGAGCAGACCGCTGCGGGTCGTCGCGCCGACGAGCGTGAAGCGCGGAATCGTCAACCGGACGCTCCGCGCGTTCGGCCCCTGATCGATCATGATATCGAGCCGGAAGTCCTCCATCGCGGAGTAGAGGTATTCCTCGACCGTCTTCGGGATGCGGTGGATTTCGTCGATGAAAAGGATGTCTCCGTCCTCGAGATTCGTCAGCAGCCCCGCGAGATCGCCGGCCTTCTCCACCACCGGGCCCGAGGTGACGCGGACGTTCTTGCCGAGTTCGTTCCCGAGAATGAAGGCGAGGGTGGTCTTTCCCAGGCCGGGCGGTCCCGAGAGCAAAATGTGATTCAGCGGATCCCCGCGCCGCTTCGCCGCGCCGACCATGACCTGCAGCCGCTCCACGGTCTTGGGCTGACCGGTGAAATCAGAAAACGACAGCGGCCGCAGCGCCGCCTCCACCGCCGTCACTGGGGCGGCGAGCGTCGAGCTGATAAAACCCAGGCCCGTCGCCGGGGGCGCGGGAATTTTGGATTTTGGATTCTCGATTTTGGATTCAGACACAGGAAATTTTGGCTTCTCGGTTCTCGATTTTAGATTTCAGGCGACGGCACCAAAAATGAGGCGAAAAAGGTAGCGTCTGGGTTTTGCCTTAGCGCGTCGATTCAGGAGCGATGGTCTGCGTCCGAAAAATCCAAAATCGAGAATCCAAAATCGAAAATCCAATCAGCTCCACTGCACGTCCGCCCCGAGCGTGCGGAGATTTTCGACGAAGCGGGGATGGGCGCGCTTGATCGTGTCGGCGTTCTTCACGACGGAGCAGCCTTCGATGCTGGCGGCGACCATGTAGAGCGCGACGGCGGCGCGGATGATGTAGGGGGCGTCGACGGTGGCCGGACGGAGTGGACGATCACCGAAGACGATCACGCGATGCGGATCGCTGACGACGACGTGCGCGCCGAACTTCGACAGCTCCGGCATCCAGGTGAAGCCGCCTTCATAGACCTTGTTCCAGAACTGGACGGCGCCCTTGGCCCTCACCGCGAGGGCGATCATGCACGGCAGCAAATCGACGGGGAAATACGGCCACGGCGCGGCTTCGATCTTGGGCAGGAGATTACTGGTGAACGGCGCCTCGATCACGAGTGACTGGCGGCGCCGCACGATCGCGGTGTCGCCCTGGTGCTCGACCTTCACGCCGAGTTTCTCGAAGGCGCGGACGATGAGATCGAAGTGATGGGGCAGGGAATGCTTCACGCGGACCTCGCCGCCCGTGATCGCGCCGAGGGCGAGGAAGGTCACGACCTCGTGGTAGTCGGTGTTGATCGTGAAGGTGCCGCCGCGGAGACGGTCGACGCCCTCCACGGTGAGCTTGCTCGTGCCAATGCCCGAGATGTTGGCGCCCATCGCCACGAGCACGGCGCACAAATCCTGGACGTGCGGCTCGCTCGCCGCGTTGATCAACGTGGACGTGCCCTCGGCGAGGGCTGCAGCCATGACGAAATTTTCCGTCGCGGTGACGGACATGTAATCCGGCCAGTGACGCGCCCCCTGAAACTTGCGGGCGAGTCGAAGGGTGAGCGCGCCGCGGCGGGAGATGCGCGCGCCGAGTTTGGCGAGAATCTCGAGATGCGGATCGAGTTCGCGAATGCCGAGCGAGCAGCCCTTGGCGTTCGTCGGGATGGTGATCTTCTTCATCCGCTGCAGCAGCGGCGCGAAGAGCAGCACGGCGGAACGCATGCCGGACGGAAGCTCGTCCTCGATCTGGCGCGGGTCGAAGCCGGCGTGATCGATCTCCATCGTGCCGGCGGCCCGGTCCCAGGTGATGCGCGAACCCTGCTCCTGGAAGAACTCCACCAGCTTCGCGACGTCGGTGATCTCCGGAACTTTCCGGAGCGTGACCGGCTCATCGGTCAGCAATGTCGCGCAGAGGATGGGCAGGACGGAGTTCTTGTTGCCCGAGGGCGTGATGGTGCCGGAGAGCGGTTTGCCGCCGTTGACGATGAGATCGGGCATCTGGGCTGGTTGAGAGTTGAGGCTCTAGTTGAGAGCTGAGAGTTGAGAGCTGAGAGTTGAGAGCTGAGAGTTGAGAGTTGAGAGTGGCGCGGGCGCTCACGGGTGAGCGGGAAACGCGCCAAAGAAAAAGGCGTCCGCGGTGTGCGGACGCCCTTGAATGGCGCGCAGCGTGGCGCGCCTTGCAATTAATTTCGCGTGTCGTCGATCAGAGGGCGCCGCCGCCCTGCTGTCCCTCGGGGCGCGGACCACGATCGCCGCCTTCGCCGCGACCACCGCCACCCTCGCCGCCGCCTTCGCCACGGAAGCGTCCGCGACCGCCGCGACGCCGCCGGCGACGCTGGCCGTCGCCGTACTGGCCTTCGCCACGATCGCCGCCTTCGCGAGGAGCGCCGTCACCGCGAGGTTCCGGAGAACCGCCGCCGGGACCACGACCTTCGCCGCGATAGCCACCCTGGCCGCCTTGGCCGCCACGACCACGTCCGCCGCCGCCACCACCGCGATGGTGGTGACGATGACCGCCGCGATCGTCGTGACGATGACCGGAATCACCACCCCGGGCCGGAGCCTCGGGTGCAGCCGGAGCGCCGCCGAAAAGGCCTTTCAGCCAGCCGAAAAAACCACCCGACTTCGCCGCCGGGGCGGGAGTGTGGGTGCGTTCCGGCTGCGGCGTCTGAGTGCGGGATTCGTCGCGGCGTTCGCCACGACGATCATCCCGGCGATCGTCCCGCCGCGGCTCGCGCGGCGTGCGGGGATCGAAGGCCCGCGGCTCGCGGACATCACGAGGGTCGAAGCCCCGCCCTTCGCGAGGCGCGCGCGGTTCACGTTTTTCACGGCCTTCGCCGGGTTCATACGGGAACTGCTCGCGGTTCTTGGAAGATTGGAACGAGGGCCGTTCTGCGGGATTGGAGCTGGAGCTGCCGGCAGAGGGCGATTCCCAACGCACATCGGGCCGCTTGGCGGGCTCGGGCGGAAGAATGTTGAGTTCCGCCTTGGCGGCCGGGACCTCGGGAGCAGGGGCCGGAGCCGGCGCGACCTGCGCATTGGCAGCCGTGGCGTCGATCGAGGCGGAGCTGTCCGGGACCGGAGAGAGCTGGACGGGGGCGGCCGCGACGGGAGCGGGCTCGTTGACGGGGGCGCTCTCGGCGACGGCCGGCGCGGGGGAAGCGACGGAAGTCTCACCGGTGAACGGATTCTTATACTCGCTGACCGGCTTCATCACTTCCAAGGACGTCGGCTTGTAACCGGCGGCAGGGGCGGGGCGGGGGGCGGCGGCGGCACTCGGACGTTTGCCTCGGGCGAGGCCGGCGCCCTTGGTCGGGCTGAACACCCCGAAGGCCGG
>CANJCM010000113.1 GCA_947472765.1 Opitutia bacterium | reverse complement strand
TCGGTGCCCGCCGCCGCCGGCACGAAGAAACCGCCGATGCCCGCGCCGCCGGCGCGAATCGCCTCGGCCAAGGTACCTTGCGGCAGGAGCTGGATCGCGAGCTTGCCCTGCTGCGTGGCGGCCACCGCCTCGGGATTGCTGGTGAAGAACGACCCGACGGCGCGGCGCAGCTGGCCGTTGCGCAAAAGCCGTCCGCCGCCGAGTCCGGGCTCGCCGACATTGTTGCCGATGAACGTCAGGTCGCCGGTGCCTCGGTCCGCGAGCGCGTGCAACAGGTGCACCGGGTTGCCGGTCATGCCGAAACCGCCGGCCATGAGGACCGCGCCGGGGCGAACCAGGGCGGCCGCCTCGGCGACGCTGATGATGGGGACGTGCTTCATGCGGTAGTGGGGCGCCGCGCTCAGCACGCCTCGACGATCGTGGACTCGCCCTGGCCGACGCCGATGCAGAGCGTGGCGAGCCCGAGGCGGGATTTTTCTCCAGCGGCCACGCGGCGGCGCAGGGCGTGGATGAGGGTCGTGACGAGCCGTGCGCCGGTGCAGCCGAGCGGATGCCCAAGGGCGATGGCGCCGCCGTGGACGTTGGTGTTTTCCTCGCGCAGCCCGAGTTCGCGGATGACGGCGAGGGCCTGCACCGCGAACGCCTCGTTCAGCTCCACGAGTCCGATCGCATCGAGTTTCAGCCCGGTGCGGGCGAGCAGGTGACGGGTCGAATAAACAGGACCGAGCCCCATCACCCGCGGATCCACGCCCGCCACCGCCGAGCCTACCCAGCGGGCCAGCGGAATGAGACCGAGGGACTGGGCGCGCGATGCGGACATCAGCACGAGCGCGGCGGCGCCGTCGTTGAGGGTGCTGGAGTTGCCGGCCGTGACCGAGCCGCCCTTGCGAAACGCGGGCGCGAGCTTGGCCAGCTTGGCGAGGTCGGTGGCAAGTTCGTAGCCCTGATCGGTGCGACGGGCGAAAGGTTGTTCGTCGGTGGAGAACACCACGGGTTCGCCTTTGGACTGCGGCAGCGTGAGCGGAGCGATCTCGTCGCGGAAGGCCCCGGCATTGATCGCCGCGACGGCGCGAGCCTGGCTTTGGAGCGCAAAACGATCCTGGTCCTCGCGCGTGATTTCTCCGCCCGCGATTTTTCCGGTGCGGCTCAGGTCGGCGATGTTCTCCGCCGTCTCGCCCATTGCCTCGAGGGGAAAGAGGGCGGCGAGTTTCGGATTCGGGTAACGCCAGCCGAGCGTCGTGTCCCACGCGGTCATGTTGCCAAGCGGTCCGTACGCCTGGGAATTTTTCGGCACGCTGTACGGCGCGCGGGTCATGCTTTCCACGCCGCCCGCGACCAGAATCTCGGCCTCGCCGCAGCGAATCGCCCGGGCCGCCTGGTTGATCGCGCTGAGTCCGCTCGCGCAGAGCCGGTTCAACGTCACGCCCGCCGTGGTGACCGGCAGTCCGGCGAGCAAGGCGCCCATGCGGGCGACGTTGCGGTTGTCCTCGCCGGCCTGGTTGGTGCAGCCGAAATAGACGTCCTCGACCGCGTCGGGGGCGACGCCGGCGCGTTCCACTGCCGCGCGGATCAGGTGGCCCGCGAGATCGTCGGGCCGCACGGCCGCGAGTGCGCCGCGGAATTTTCCGATCGGGCTGCGGACCGCGCTGACAATGACCACCTCGTTCATCGCCCAAGGCTCAGCGGCGTCCGTGCGACCTGCAAGTGCGGCTTCTTTATCATTCGATCCGCGCAATTTTTAACGCAGAGGGCGCTGAGGTTAACGGAGGGCGCAGAGACGGACGTCCAGGGAGGATTCAGGGCCCCTGACATAGAGAGCTCGGTGCCTTGGACGCGAATAAGAGCAGGCGCGCGCGGCTCCCGTACCAAGTTGAGAGCGGCGCTGCCGCTCTGCGTCCTCCGTTAACCTCTGTGACCTCTGCGTTCTCGGTTTGAAGCCTGACCCGCCGGCGAGCGGCGGCCCTGCACCACGGAACTCCGCCAGCCGGCCTGGGTGGGGTCAGCCCTTCTTCGCGGGCGCCGGCGCGGTCACGTTCGGCTTCTGCGAGACGATCGAGCCGAGGGTCATGCTGCGCTCGGAATTCAGCACGAGGACGAATTCGCCGCCGGAGCCGACGTTCGCGACGCAGGTGATTTTCCAGCCGCCGTCGATCTCTTCCTTCTCGCCGCTCTTGATCGCGGGTTTACCCTTCAGGTTCTTGGCGAGCATGGACTCGACCTTGGTCAGTTCCGCCTTGCTGAGCGGGGAGACTTCGCCGACGGCGGCTTGAAGCGCGCCAACGAGCAGGCTGACGATGAGGGTATAGCGGGCGACGACGGAGGATTTCATGGGGGTTGGTTGGAGTGACGAACAGACCGGAGGGTGGATTTGGTTTATGGCTTCATTTCTGTCGGTCAACCTTCGGCTCGACGCTCATTCTGAGTCGTACGCGTGGCACGGGTCTCCCGACCCGTGAGGATCGTTACCAGTGCAGTTCCCGCTGCCACGGGTCAGGAGCTCCGTGCCACTCCCCGCGCCGCGCTTGAAAACGCCCCTGCGCGGCGCGTACGATGGCCGTGCTTGCCTGCGTCCGTCCAGTTGACCGATCGTCCGCTCTCCGCCCCCGCGTCGGTTCCATTGTGCGTGGATATCGACGGTACGCTCCTGCGGTCCGATCTGTTGTGGGAATCCATGGCTGCCGTCCTCCGCTAACAGCCGTGGTCGCTGCTCTGGTGCCCGGCGTGGCTCGTCGACGGCCGCGCGCGGCTAAAGCAGGAGCTCGCCGTTCGCGCCGAAATTGATCCCGCGACGCTGCCTTATCACGAGCCCCTGCTCGCCCACCTGCGGGCGGAGAAGGCCAGCGGACGCACGCTGCTGCTCGTCACCGCCGCGGACCTCCGCCTCGCCGGGCGAGTGGCCGCGCATCTGGATCTCTTCGATGAAGTCCTCGCCAGCGACGGCACCCGCAATCTGCGCGGCGCGGAAAAAGCCGCCGCGCTCGTGGCTCGCTTCGGCGAACGCGGCTTCGACTATGCGGGCGACTCGCCGGTGGATTTGCCGGTGTGGAGGCAGGCGCGCCACGCGGTGCTCGTGGGCGTGCCGGTGGCGGTCGCGGACCGGGCCCGCGCCGGCTCCACCGTGGTGGCTGAATTTCCGCATGCCGATGGCCGGTGGGCCGCGGTGGCGCGACTCCTGCGGCCGCACCAGTTCGTCAAGAACCTGATCGTGCTCGTCCCGTTGATCACGTCGCACCAAATCACGCAGCCGGCGATGCTGCAGCGGGGACTGCTGGCCTTTCTCGCGTTCTGCTTTTGCGCGTCGGGTGTGTATGTGTGCAACGATCTGATCGACGTGGATTCCGATCGCCGGCACGCGACCAAGCGGCGGCGTCCGCTGGCATCCGGGGATGTGCCCCTGACCTGGGCGGCCCCGCTGGGCGGAATTCTGCTCACCGGCGGCGTCGCCTTGTCGTGGTTGCTCTCGCCGATGTTCGCCGGCGTCGCGCTCCTCTACCTTGTGGCCGCGACGGCGTACTCGTGGCGGTTGAAGCGCATGGTGCTGGTGGACGTGTTCGTGCTGGCCGGACTCTACACGCTGCGACTTGTCGCGGGACACGTCGCGACGGGAGTCGAGTTCTCGTCGTGGCTGCTGGCGTTCTCGATGTTCATCTTTCTCAGTCTCGCCCTCGTGAAACGCTTCCAGGAACTCCGGCTGCGACCCGCCACGGCCGGTCGCGTCTCCGGCCGTGGCTATCTGGCCGCGGATCTCAATCTGCTCACCCCGCTTGGCGCGGCCAGCGGCTACATTTCCGTGCTCGTCCTCGCGCTCTATGTGAACAGCGACAAGGTGCGCCTGCTCTATTCGCATCCGACGCTGCTGCTGCTGATCTGTCCGTTGATGCTCTATTGGATCAGCCGGGTCTGGCTCGTGGCCCATCGCGGCGAGATGCGGGATGATCCCGTGGCCTTCGCGCTGCGCGATCGGGCGAGCTATGTCGTCGGGCTGCTGGCGTTGCTGGTGGTGTGGCTCGCCACGTGAGCCGCGAGCCCATGGCAATTCCGGCCTCCGCCGCGCTGCATGACGTGGTTTCCGCGCTGGCCTATGCGCTGGCCGCCGAACAAGCCGATCCGGCCCGGCCGGAGTTCGCCGCGCCTTTCAACGATCTCACCGCTTTCATCCTCCGTCAGCAGCAGCGGATGAGCGATCCGTTGCGCGGGCCGCTGGCGCTGGTCACACACGCGTTCGACTGGATCGGCTTCGCCCGCACCGCCCGGCGTTTTCACGGTCTGCCGCTGGCGCGACGCCGCCGGCAGATCGAGGCCTGGCGCGGATCGCGGATTGGAGCCGAACGGGACTTCGTGCGCTTCTACGAAAGCCTCGTGACCCTCGCGCTGCACGAGCGGTCCAGGCTTCCGGCACCCGCCGAAACCTCCGGTCGGTCCGCTCCCGCCGCCGCGATCTCGTCGGGCGATCTTCGCTGCGAAGTTGCCGTGGTGGGTTCTGGTCCCGGCGGCGCGATCACGGCCTGCCTGCTCGCCGAAGCGGGGCGTGATGTGATCCTGATCGAGGAGGGTGAAGCGGCGCCGCTGGAGTCCGCGCCCGCGTTCTCGCTCCGCGAAATGGAGGAGAAATATCGAAATGGCGGACTCACCGTGGCGCTCGGTCCGACCAAGATTGCCTACGTCGAGGGCCGGGTCGTCGGCGGCGGCAGCGAGATCAACAGCGGACTTTATCACCGGACGCCGCCGGACATCCTGGAAAACTGGCGGCGCGACTTTCAGGTCGACGGGCTGACCGAGGCGGAACTGCGGCCACATTTCGAAGCCGTGGAACGCGACCTCTCCGTTTCGTCGCTGCCCGGTCCGGCACCCGCGGCCTCGGCCAAGTTGCACGAGGGCGCCACGCGGCTCGGCTGGAAGTCCCTCGAGGTGCCCCGCTGGTTTCGCTATGACGCGGCCTCCGGCGATGGCTCGCGCGGCGCGCGGCAGTCGATGAGTCGCACGTATGTCCCGCGGTTTCTCGCCGCGGGCGGAAGGCTGCTGGCGGGAACGAGGGTGGCCGCGCTGGCGAAGGAAAGGACCTGGCTTTTGCGCGCGACGACCGTGGGCCGGCCCGGTGCGGATTGCGGCGGACACGGTCTTTGTCTGTGGCGGCGCGGTGCAAACCCCGGCCCTTTTGCGACGGAGCGGCATCACGGCCGCCGTCGGAGATTCGCTGCGGCTGCACCCGACGTTGAAGCTCGTCGCGCGGTTTCCCGAGATCGTGAACGCCGCCGACATGGGCGTGCCCGTGCACCAGGTGAAGGAGTTTGCCCCGCGAATCAGCCTGGGCTGTTCGATCAGTTCGCCGCCGTATCTCGCCCTCGGTCTCATCGATCACCCGGCCGCGCGGCGGACGGTGGCGCACGACTGGCCGCACCTGGCGAACTACTACGCCACGATCACGGGCGAGGGACGAGGCTCGGTGCGGACGCTCCCGGGCCGACGCGATCCGTGGGTGCGCTACCGGCTCACGGCGGCGGATCGACACGACCTCGCCGATGGTCTGCGCCGGCTCGGGGAGGCGATGTTCGCGGCGGGCGCGACCGAGCTTTATCCGGCGCTCCCCGGCGGCCCCGTGCTGCGGGACCCGCATGATTTGCAACACCTGCCCAAGGTGTTTCCGGCCGGCGCTGGCGGGCTGATGACGATTCATCTGTTCTCGTCGTGTCCGATGGGCGAGCGGCGCGATACCTGCGCCACGGATTCCTTCGGCCGCGTCTTCGGCCATCCCGGGTTGCGGGTATCGGACGCGAGCCTGCTCTGTGGCGCCCCCGGGGTGAATCCGCAGGGCACCATCATGGCGCTCGCGCGCCGCAACGTCCTGCATTTCCTCGGACAGCTTTGATGAAGACGACGAGACCAAACGGGCGCGCACGAGGCGCGCCCCTACAAAATACCGGTAGGGGCGTGGCTCGCCCGCGCCCGGATGCCTGCCTGCTTGCTGCATTCGGAGTTGGCCGAGTAGCCCGCTGCGTGAGCAGCGGGACAGCTTTGAGCACCGGGCGACGCAGTCCCTGCCCTCACGGGCAGGGCTACAAGGGAACCGCTCCTTCGGATTCCGAGTACTTCTTGGCGGCGACACCTTACTCTTAGCGGCTATAACCCACGTGGACCTCGCAACCGACACCCTCATCGTTACCGGCGCCCTCGGCTGGCTCGGCCGCCGGCTGGTGGAAAGCCTCGTCCAGGGGCTGCCGGACTATCCGGCGCTCGGCCAGCCCGGCCAGCATCGGCGGATTCGCGCGTTGATTCTGCCCGGCCAGGACCCGGCGCCGTTGCAGCGGCTCTCGCCGCGGATCGAGATCGTGGTCGGCGACGTCCGCGTCCCCGCCGATTGCGCGCGACTGTGCGCGGGGGCCAGGGGGGCCGTGATTTTTCACACCGCCGGCATCATTCATCCGCCGCGCGTTCGCGACTTCTACGCGATCAATGTCGGTGGCACGGACAACCTCCTCGAAGCCGCGGCGACAGCCGGCGTGCGGCGGGCGGTCGTGGTGTCGTCGAACTCGCCGTGCGGCAACAATCCGCATCCGGACCATCTCTTCGACGAACTGTCTCCGTATCGGCCCTACATGCACTACGGGCGATCGAAGCTGCGCATGGAGCTCGCCGTGGCGGCACGGCAGGCCCGGGGGGAAATCGAGACGGTGGTGATCCGCACGCCGTGGTTCTACGGGCTCAACCAGCCGGCGCGTCAGTCGCTGTTCTTCGCGATGGTGCGCGACGGCCGCGCCCCGATTGTCGGCCACGGCACGAATCTCCGCTCGATGAGTTATCTCGACAACCTCTGCCAGGGCTTGCTGCTCGCCGCGGCTTCGGATCGGGCGAATGGGCAGACGTACTGGGTGGCGGATCGCCGGCCCTATGCGATGAATGAGATCGTCGACACCATCGAACGGCTGCTCGAGACGGAGTTCGGGCACCATTGCGCCCACCGGCGGATGCGGCTGCCGGGGATCGCGAGCGAGGTCGCGGGCGTGGTTGATTTCACGCTCCAGTCGCTCGGCCTGTATCATCAAAAAATCCATGTACTCTCCGAGATGAACAAAACCATCGCGTGCTCGGTCGTGCGGGCGGAACGCGAGCTCGGCTACCGTCCCGCGGTCGAACTCGAAGAGGGCATGCGGCGCTCACTGCGCTGGTGTGCGGACAACGGGGTCCGCTTCTGACGATGGCGCGGGCGCTCATCACCGGCGGTTCGGGCTATTTCGGCACCCTGCTGCGCGACCGGCTCATGGCGCGCGGGGTGCTGGTGCGAGTTTTTGATCGCGTCGACGCGGACGACCGGCCGGCGGGCGTGGAGTTTCAGCGCGGGGACATTGGTGACGCCGCCGCGGTGGCGATGGCGTGTGCGGGCTGCGAAGTCGTCTATCATTGCGTGGCGCAGGTGCCGCTGGCGAAGGACCGGAGGCAGTTCCAGGCCGTGAATGTCGGCGGGACCGCCCGGATGCTGGCGGCCGCGCATGAGGCCGGCGTGCTCAAGGTCATCTACGTTTCCTCCAGCGCCGTCTTTGGCATCCCGCGGAAGAACCCGGTGACGGAGGAGACCGTGCCGTCGCCGGGTGAGGCTTACGGCCGCGCCAAACTCGCGGGCGAGCAGCTCTGCCACGAAGCCGTGGCCCGCGGTCTCGATGTGACGATCATCCGGCCGCGGACGATCATGGGACACGGACGGCTCGGGATTTTTCAAATCCTGTTCGAATGGATCCGCGGCGGTGACAACGTGCCCGTGCTCGGGGCGGGGGATAACCGCTATCAGTTCGTGCACGCGGACGATCTGGCGGAGGCGTGTCTGCTCGCGGCGGCGCGGCCGGGGGCGACGACCTACAACTGCGGCACGGATCGCTTTGGGACCATGCGCGCGGTGCTGGAGGCTTTGTGCCGGCATGCCGGCACGGGATCGCAGGTGAAGTCGGTGCCGATGGCGCCGGCGGTGTGGGCGATGCAGGCCACTAGTGCGCTGGGGCTCTCGCCGCTCGGGCCGTATCACGCGATGATGTACGGGCGTTCGATGTATTTCGACGTGTCGAAGGCGCGGACCGAACTCGGCTGGCAGCCGAAGTTCTCGAACGAGGAAATGTTCGTCGAGAGCTACGAATGGTATCTCGCGCACCGCGAGGCGATCCTTCGCCGGCACGATGCCTCGCATCATCGCTCGGCCGTGCGCCAGGGCGTGCTCGGTCTCGTCCGGCGGGTGCTCTGACTGGAGAGCCGCCCGCCAGATGGAGGGCCGGTGCCCCCACCGGCCGGGGAAGAGGGATCCGCTTTAGGGGCGGCAGAACGGCTTTGGCGGGTGTGGGCACCCGCCCTCCATGGGCCTGATGTGGCACGGGTCTCCCGACCCGTGATAACGGCACGAGCGACCGTACGAACTCCACGGGTCAGGAGACCCGTGCCACCAATCACTTCTCCGGCACGTTGAACCGGATTGTGTGGCTGACGTTGCGATCGAGCCGCACGGACGACGAGTCCGCCCGCGGCAAAATCTCTCCGTCCTTCACGATGTGCCAGGGATCGAGCGTCGGTTCGGTCTTCACGCGCATGAGGGTGAAGAAGGTCTCGGGCGCGCCGGAGCGGAGAGGCTGGCCGTCGTTGCTCGGCGTGTAGAGAAACTCGGTTTCGGGCGGGACGCCGCGCGGCGTGGCCATTGTCACGGTGACGGTGAATTTCTTCGGGATCACGTGACCGAACTCGAGGCTCAGCACGTAGCGGCAGTCCGGCGTCATCTGCTCGACGTTCCGCACGTCCTCGCCGTTCTCGCGCATCAGGGCGAAGCGCCGAACCCGGCCGTGCGACGGCGTGATGTACGGCCGCACGGTCGTGAACGCGGGCCGCTGCGAATCGCCCTCCTTGATCCACAACGGCGAGATCAACAAGTGCACAAGATTGGCCGAGCCCGGGCGCTCGTTGACCGCCTTCACGTCGATCGGAGTCATCGTGATGACCTCGGACAGGTTCAGAAAACTTCCGCCGACGGTCAGGATGATGCTGTCCTCGGAGCGGACGGTCGGCAGGACGTCGTTCGCCGGATCCGCGTCAGCGGCGGCTCGGGCCGGAGAGCCGGAGAGCAGTGCCGCGAGGAGTGCGGCGGACCGAAACAAGGCGGAGGCGGACACGGCGGGCAAGGGGAGGCACGGAGTTGCGGACGTGGTCGAAGTCGCGTCAAGGCGGGAAACGGCGGGTCAACCCATGCCGGACGCGTCGCGAGCGGGAAACGTGATCCCGAAGTTCAGATTCCCCACCAGCCGGCGGGCAGCGCCCGGCGGCCCTGCTTTGTTCTGGCGCTTCGCAACGGCTCGCTCTCAATTCGACTTCCCACCCTATGAACTCCACAAAACCCCAGTCACGTCGTGACTTCCTCCGCTCCAGCCTGGCGGCGGTCGTCTGCACCAGCGGCCTCGTGGCCACTGGTCGCGCCGCGAGCGCCCCGGCGGGCACGCGTCGCTATCTCTACGTTGCCGTTCCCGGCATCCGCAATTACCTCGAGCGCGGCGGCCACGGCATCCTCGTGTTCGATATCGATAACAATTACGCGTTCGTGAAACGCATCGGAGCCAAGGGTCTCGCGACCGATGGCACCCCGGCCAACGTCAAGGGCATCGTTGCCAGCGGCGTCACCGGACGCGTCTATGTGAGTTCGCTGCGCGTTTTGACGTGCACGGACATGAACACGGACAAGATCCTGTGGGAAAAGGAGTATGAAGGCGGCTGCGACCGCATGGCGCTGTCCTCGGACGGCAAGACCATGTACCTGCCCGGCCTCGAGAAGGATTTCTGGTACGTCGTGAATGCGATGACCGGTGACATCATCAAGCGCATCGATGTCGTCGCGAGCTCGCACAACACGATCTACTCGCTCGACGACAAGCACGTGTTCATGGCCGGACTGAAGTCGCCGATGCTCCGCGTCGCCGATACGTCCACGCACACGATTGTGAAGGAAGTCGGCCCGTTCTCCGGTGCCATCCGTCCGTTCACCGTCAACGGCAAGGGCACGATCGCCTACGTCAACGTCAACGGCTGCCTCGGCTTTGAGATCGGTGACGTCGCCACCGGCAAGAAGCTGCATCGCGTCGACGTGCAAGGCTTCAAGATCGGCGTGCCGAAGCGCCACGGCTGCCCGAGCCACGGCATCGGCCTTACGCCGGACGAGAAGGAACTCTGGGTGTGCGACGGCCCGAACCAGCGCCTGCACATCTTCGACAACACCGTGATGCCGCCGAAGCAGGTCGCGAGCATCGAGGTTCGTGACGATCCGGGTTGGCTGACCTTCAGCCTCGACGGCAAGGTTTGCTATCCGTCATCCGGCGAAGTCATCGACGTCGCCACGCGCAAGATCGTCGCGCGCCTGAAGGACGAGACCGGCGCGGACGTGCACAGCGAGAAGCTGGTTGAAGTGCACTTCACCAACGGCAAGCCCTCGCGCAACGGCGACCAGTTCGGCATCGGCCGCAAGGTCTGAGCCCGATCAAGTTTTGCTTTCAAGCCGGCCCGGGATTCGTCCCGAGCCGGCTTTTTATTGGCCGCAAAGGACGGAGTGGGTCGGCCGCAAAGAGGCATCGTGCGGCGAAGTCGCCACCAATGGAACGGCGACAACCAGCGCAGCTCACGCGGAGACGCGGAGGAATCTGACTCCGACGACTGGAACGTATTGCCTGGATTCCGAAGTTGGCTTCGTAGCCCGCTGCGTGAGCAGCGGGACGGCTTTGAGCGAAGCGATCGCGAAGTCCCTGTCCTCACGGACAGGGCCACGCCAATCCGTTTAACCTCGGAATCCGGGTACTACGTGAGGTGCAAGGGTTGGAGCTTCGAGGTTTCCCTCCCGCTTCCGGGACGGAGGCCCAAGCTCCAGCGTTGAACTCAACGCTGCCTCCGCTACGGCTCACGGATGGCCACTTTACCCGCTGCTCTTCCTCCGCCCCAAGCCGGTCAACCCTGCTCCTGTGGGAGCGGCAAGAACTTCGACGCGTGCTGCGGCCCCTTGCTCGCGGGGACGCGGAAGCCGGGCACCGCCGAGGAACTGATGCGGTCGCGGTTCACGGCGCATGTCGCGCACGATTACGCCTACCTGCACCGGACGCATCTGCCGACGGCGAATGTTCCATTCCCGGGTGAGTCCGATCCCTGGACCCAGGCGTGGACGCGGCTCGTCATTCACAGCCATGAGCCGGGCGCGAATCCCGATCAGGCCTTTGTCGATTTCTCGGCACACTTCGTGGACCAGAACGGCGAGCATGCGTTGATGGAGAAGTCGGAGTTCAAGCGCGTCAGCGGCCAGTGGCTCTACGCGAAGACGATCCGGATGGGCCCCGCGCCGATCAAGGCGGCGCCGAAGGTCGGCCGCAACGACCCGTGTCCCTGCGGCAGCGGGAAGAAGTACAAGCAGTGCTGTTTGGCGTAGGCGGCGTGACAAAATGGCCGGGGAGGACACCGGCCCTCCATGACGTCGAGTGGCACGGGTCTCCGACCCGTGAAGACCGTACGACGATTCCTCACGTTTTTCACGGGTCAGGAGACCCGTGCCACATCGGAGTCCACTGTTACGCTCGGTCTCAGGTCTGCAGATAAACGTACGCCGCGAACGACACCGCGCCGAGCCCGGCCGCGGCGGCGATGGACCAGAGCAGGTTTCGCTGCCGGGCGACCATCGCGAAGGTCGAGATGATCACCGCGAGCTGCGCTGCGAGCATGCCGTAGAAGAAGCGCTGGCTGCGCGCGTGGTGGCGTTCGGCGGAGAGGTTGCTCTTCCGCACCTGCAGTTCGAGAAGCCCGGCAACATTCTGGTTCAACCGCGCCTCGGCGTCGTAACGCAGAGTCGCGTAGCCCAGCCGTGCCGAGGTGAAGTCGCGTTGGATGGCCACGACGGCGGACTCCGCCGGCGTCCCGCGGACGGCCGTCAGCTGCCGGCGGAGCAGTCCGTCGATCTGATCAAGCGCGCGATTCGTCGGGTTGAGGACCACGTCGAACGCGTTCACGCGATCGCGGGCGGCGTGCAGGGCGGCTTCGAGCGTGCCGGATTCGACCTGTTGCAGCAGGGCCGCGATTTCCATGTCGGGCTTCTGCGCCTCGATCGCTTCCTGGGCGGCCTTGATGCCGGCGTCTGGAGTCGCGGCCTGGGCCGGGGCGGGAATTTCGCCACGGGTCAGCAGATCGAGCGCAGCCTGGCCCTCGGTCGATCCCAATAGCTTGAGCAGGCTGGTCGCGGCGTCGCTGGTCCATGGCGCCGCCGTCCGCTGCCACGCGGCCACGTCGAGCGGGCGCAGGTCGGTGGTCACGGACAGCAAATCGAACGTGCTCCGCTGAATCGCGGCGCGGAGCCGCTTGGCCTGAAAGAAACTCCACTGGTCGCCGGCCTTCGACTGCTGCTGCGCGGCCAGCGAGCGATCGTACTGCGCCCGCGTCATTTCGCTCGAGGCCAGCCCGGCGAGCATCGTCGCCACCACCGTCATGACCACAGGCGTCGCACTCAACGCCTTGCCGAGCAGGCCCTGCGGCAGATCAGCTTTCAACGTTTCGGGAATTTCGATCTTCATGGGTTCGCGCGGCGCGCGAACCCGAGGGATGATTGGTTGTTATCGTGGCCGCAAGTGCCGGCGGGGCGTTGCTCATGGAGGGCCGGTGCCCCCACCGGCCGGGAAGTACGGAATGCATCGGCGGGTGAGGGCACCCGCCCTCCAGCATGGGAGGGTCCGTTGGTTGCGAATTCTCGGTTGCATCGCATCGTCCGCGACAGATTCAATCGCCTTTACCCCCGGTGGCACAGGCCGCCCCGCCCGTTACCCTCCGACCCCCTTTTGCCCGCCATGCGCGCCCGCCTCGCCGTGTCCCTGCTGTTCCTTGCCGGGCTGAATGCCGTCCACGCACAGGACCCCGTGGGCGCCGAACTCGAGGCGCGGTTTCGCCAGAAGATTCAGCCGTTTCTCGAGACCAATTGCTACGAGTGTCACGGCAAGGAAGACCCGGAGGCCGAACTCAACCTGACCGCCTTCTCCACGCTCGGCTCGCTGCTCCGCGACGGCCAGCGCTGGGGACAAATGCTCGAGCGGATTGAGGCCGGGGAGATGCCGCCGTCGGATGCGACGAAGATTCCGACCGATGAAGCGCGGCGCGAAGCGGTCGAGTGGTTCAGGGCGGTCCGCGCCCATGAGATCGAGCGCCACGCCGGCGACCCCGGCCTCGTGCTGGCGCGGCGGCTCAGCCACGTGGAATACAATTACAGCATCCGCGACCTCACCGGCGTCGACATCCGGCCCACCCGCGAATTTCCCGTCGACCCGGCGAACACCGCCGGCTTCGACAATTCCGGCGAGACGCTGGTGATGTCGCCGACTCTCCTAAAAAAATATCTCGCCGCCGCGCGCGAGGTGGCGAGCCACCTGTTCCTCCGGGAGAACGGCATCGCCTTCGCGACGCACCCGATGGTGGCCGAGGCGGATCGCGAGAAGTT
>CANJCM010000112.1 GCA_947472765.1 Opitutia bacterium | reverse complement strand
TCGAGCCGGGTCGGTCGGAGCTCAGGTCCACGCCCAACTCCGAGATATCCTGTCCATCCTGTTCATCCTGTCCAAAAACTCCGGGGCCCAGGCATTTCCTGTCGCAGCCGCAGAACGAATCATTCGATCCAGCAAACCTTGGGACAGGATGTACAGGATGGACAGGATTCGAGCCGGGTCGGTCGGAGCTCAGGTCCACGCCCAACTCCGACACATCCTGTCCATCCTGTTCATCCTGTCCAAAGCCCCGTCAATCCGGTCAGCAAACCCACCGCTCCGGCTCCCAGCACGATCGCAATCACCCCGGCCTTGAACCGTTGCATCGCCACAAACGCCGCGACCGCGACGCCGACAGCGAACCAGTCGACTTTCCCTCCTCCGGGAAAAAACACGTGCAGCCCGAACCAGACGGCGAGGTTCAACACCACGCCGACCACCGACGCGGTCACCGCGGTCAGCGCAGTACCGAGCCGGGCGTTGTGGCGAAGTTGCTCGATGTGCGGCGCGCCGAGAAAAATCCACAGGAAACACGGCACGAAGGTCGTCCACGTCGTGATCGTCGCCCCGAGCGTGGCCGCGAGCAACGGACTCATTCCGCCGGGATGATTCCAGCCGCCCAGGAACCCGACGAACTGAACCACCATGATCAGCGGACCGGGCGTCGTCTCCGCAAGCCCGAGTCCGTCGAGCATCTGCGGGGCCGTCAGCCAGCCGTAGTTTTCCACCGCCTGCTGACCCACATACGGCAGCACCGCATACGCCCCGCCAAACGTGACCATGGCCGCCTTGCTGAAGAAGATGCCTTCGCGCGCCAGTGTGCCGTTCCAGCCTTGAATCCACCCGGCAAGGATGACCGGCGTCCACCACAGCAAGAGGGAAACCACGAGTACCCGCGCCGCCCTCGCCCACGACGGTGTAGCCTGATCGCGCGCCGGGTCATTGGCTTCGGGCTGCGCTCCCGCACCCGTTCCGGCATGCGCCGTCCTGGCCTTGAACCATTCCGGCCGCCACTGCCCCGCGACCAAACCAAAGGCGGCCGCGCTCGCGACAATCACCGGGAATGGCGCGCGGCCAAAGAAGATCGCTCCGAACGCCACCGCCGCCAGCACCCACAGCACCGCGTGATGGAGCACGCGCCGCCCGATCCGGATCACCGCGACCGCCACAATCGCGGTCACGGCCGGCTTTAGCCCGAGGAAAATCGCCGCGATCCACGGGACGGTGCCATACGCCACGTAGATCCAGCTCAGCGCCCAGAGCAGCACCGCGGAGGGCAGCACAAAGAGCACCCCCGCGACGATCCCGCCCCAGGTGCCGTGCAGCAGCCATCCGCAATACGTCGCAAGCTGCGTCGCCTCCGGCCCCGGCAGGAGCATGCAGTAATTCAACGCATGGAGAAACCGCGCCTCTCCGATCCACTTCCGGCGCTCGACCAGCTCCGTGTGCATGATCGCGATCTGCCCCGTCGGCCCGCCAAAGCTGATGAACCCGAGCTTGAGCCAGAAGCGCAGGGCCTCGGCAAAGGTCGGATCGCGTCGCATGGGCGACGATTTGAAATCTGAGATCTGAGATTTGAAACCTGAATCGCGCGAAGCGCGCATTTGTGATCTGAGATTTGAAATTTGAGATGCAGCGACAGCACCCACGAACCGGCGCACGTTGGCTTCCGGTCCAAACCTTGCACGTCACGTAATACTTGGATTTCGAAGTTGGCTTCGTAGCCCGCTGCGTGAGCAGCGGGACGGCTTTAGGCGAAGCGATCGAGAAGGCCCTGTCCTCACGGACAGGGCCACGCCAATCCATTTAGCTTCGAAATCCAGGTAATAAGTGACGTGCAAGGTTTGGTGGAGTTGAAGTTCGTGGTGGAGGATCCCGTTCGACTTGGCCCGCAATCCGCTTGTGATGCTTCCGCCCGGCCGCCCTCTCAAATTTCAGATCTCAAATCTCAAATGGCGGCACCGACGCCCGCCGCTCCTCGCATGATCCGCGCTTCGTTTCTCTTGCTCTTCCTGGCGGCCAGCACCGCCTTCGCTGCCGACATTCCCGACTACGATCTCGTCATCCGTCACGGCCGGATCATCGACGGCTCCGGCAGCCCCGCGCGGGCCGGCGATGTCGCCATCCGCGATGGCCGGATTGTCGCCGTCGGCGCCGCGCCTGGCACCGCCCGGCAGGAGATCGACGCGACGGGCAAGGTCGTCACCCCCGGCTTCATCGATGTCCACACCCACGCCGAGGAACTGAAGGACCTGCCCGTCGCCGAAAACTTCCTGCGGATGGGAGTCACCACGATCATCACCGGCAATTGCGGATTCTCCGACGTCAACCTCGGGGAATATTTCGCCACGCTGACCCGGACCGGGATCGCCATCAATGTGGGTGCACTGATCGGCCAGGGGGCCGTGCGGGCCCAGGTCATGGGCGGCAGTTTTATGCGGCCCGCCACCGAGCCGGAGCTCGAGCAGATGCGGGGCCTCGTGGCGCAGGCGATGAAGGACGGCGCGGTCGGGATGAGCACCGGGCTGATTTATCTTCCGGGCACCTACACCCGGACCGAGGAATTGATCGAACTCGCCAAGGTCGCGGCCGCGGGTGGCGGCATCTACGCGAGTCACATGCGCTACGAGAGCACGCGAATTTTCGAGGCGTTGGACGAACTCGTCCGCATCGCTCGCGAAGCGAAGATTCCCGCCGAGGTCTCACACATCAAGCTGTCCGGTCCGAACGCCTGGGGCCAGACCGCCAAGGTCGTGGACCTGCTCAACCGCGCCCGGGCCGAGGGCCTGAAGATCGCCCAGGACCAATACGCCTACACGGCCTCCAGCACGGGCATTGCCACCCTGGTGCCGAGCGATGTCCGCGAGGGCGGCGACGAAAAATTCCGCGCCCGGCTCGCGGACCCGGCACAGAAGGCCCGGATGATCGCGGCGATGAAGGAGACGCTCGTCAGCGGCGCCCGCGGCGATTTCAGCTACGCGGTCATCGCCTCCTACGAGTATGATCCGAAGCTGAACGGAAAGAGCATCGCGCAGGCGGCGAAGCAGATTCGTGGCTCCGACTCGATTGAGGATCAGATCGAAATCATTTTCGATATCGTGGCGCACGGCGGCGCCGCGGGCGTGTTTCACGGGATGGACGAGGCCGACCTCCAGAAGTTCATGGTCCTGCCCGAGACGATGATCGCGTCGGACGCCGCGCCGCGAAAGTTCGGCGACAGCGTGCCGCATCCGCGTGGCTACGGGAACAATGCCCGGGTGCTCGGCCGCTATGTTCGCGAATTGAAGCTCCTCACGCTCGAGGACGCCGTCCGCAAGATGACCTCGCTGCCGGCGACGACCTTCCAGCTCGCGCGGCGCGGCCTGCTCGCTCCGGGCAATGTGGCGGACGTGGCGGTCTTCGACCCGGCACAGGTTTCGGACCCCTCGACCTTCGACGATCCGCATCACTACGCGCTCGGCTTCAGCGATGTGATAGTGAACGGCGTGCCGGTAATTCTCGCCGGCGAACTCACCGAAGCGCGCCCCGGCCGGCCCGTCCGGCTCCGCGACGAGTAAGAGCCGAAAGGTGCGGTCGCGTCTCGGACCGGCGAAAGGGCCGGCCAAACACACCCTCGCGCTGCGCGCCACCCCTCTCCAAGAGGGGACTCCGAGGGCCTCCCTGCCTTGCTCCCCTCTCGAGCCGGAACGATGCAATTGGATGTAGGGCCGGCGCTCGTTAGGCAGCCCTGGACGGTGGGGGCACCGTCCCTCCATGGAGTGCTCTTTGAGAGGAGAGCGAACGGAAGTCTGAACGATCCGCCTACCATGGAGGGCGGGTGCCCACACCCGCCGATTTCGTTCCACTGCATCGTTCCGGCTCCAGAGGGTTGGCGCGCAGCGCCGGGGTGCGGGGCTCGGTAGCTGAGAAGCGCTCACGCTATCAGCCCGCCGCGGCTCGGTCCTTGTCACCCGGAATGCGGCCCTCATCACTTCCCGGATGGCCCGGATCGTGATCGCGACATATGGCTCGCTCGGTGACTTGCACCCGGCGATCGCCGTCGCGCTGGAACTACGGCAGCGCGGCCACGACGTGATTGTCGCCTCGAGCGAAAACTACCGCGAAAAGATCGGCACCCTCGGGCTCACTTTCCACGCGCTGCGTCCCGACCTGCTGGCGGAGGGCGGCCACGTCATCGCCGAGATCATGGACGGCCCCAGTGGCACGCGCCGCTTGATGCAGGAACGGATGTTTCCCGCCGTGCGAGCCATGCACGAGGACCTCGCGGCCATTCTGCCCGGCGTCGATCTGCTGGTGGCGAGCGAACTCGTTTTCGCGGCGCCGCTGCTCGCCGCGACCACCGGCGTCCGCTGGGTCCCGTACTTCCTCGCGCCGGTCACGTTGTTCTCGAGCGTCGATCCGCCCGTGCTCCCGATGCCACCCGGGCTGCACTGGCTGCCCCGGGTCGGCCCGCGCGCGTTTCGCTTCGTCAAATGGGCGGCGCGACGCGTCTCGCATTCGTGGTGGCGGCCGCTGCGGGAACTCCGTCGCGACTGCGGCCTGCCGCCCGGCGGGCATCCGTTCTTCGAGGGAAAGTTTTCTCCTGGGCTGAACCTCGCGCTGTTTTCGCCGGTGCTGCAACCGCCGCAGCCGGACTGGCCCGCCGGCCTGCAGCAGACCGGATTCTGCTTCTACGATGAAGCCGCGGGCAACTCAGCCGCCGCCGCGGCCCTGCCGGCCGAGGTTGAGGCTTTTCTCCAGGCGGGACCGCCACCCATCGTCTTCACGCTCGGCTCGGCCGCCGTGTATGTCGCGGGCCAGTTCTACGCCGAGAGCGCCCGCGCCGCCCAGCAACTCGGCCGGCGCGCCCTGCTGCTGCTCGGCGGCAACTCGCCGCCGCCGGCGCTTCCCCCGTCGGTGCTGGCGTGGGACTATCTGCCCTACCGGGCGATTTTTCCGCGCGCCGCCGCCGTCGTCCACCAAGGTGGCGTGGGCACGACCGCCCAAGCCCTGCGCGCCGGGCGGCCGATGGTGGTGGTTCCGTTCGCGCATGATCAATTCGACAATGCCGCGCGGGTCACCCGTCTCGGCGTGGGCCGCACCCTGCCGCGGGGACGTTACCGGGCCGCGTCGATCGCGTCCGTGCTCGCTGGGTTGCTGGCCGACGCCGAGGCCATCCCGAAGGCCAGCCGGATCGCAGCGCAAATCGCGGGCGAGTCCGGCACGGCGACCGCCTGCGACGCGCTGGAGCGCGAACTGGCTTGAATCACCGCCCGAGTTCGCCAGCGGGCGCGAACGCAATCGTCAGCGCATCAGAATCCCGCCCACGGCCGCCAAGCCGAGGAACGTCACCAGCGGGCCCGTCCAAGCAACGCGGTTGATCTTCCGCCGGGCTTCCTCGTCCGTCAGGAGTCCATCCTTGGCATTCTCCTCAGCGGACATGCGATGGTACGGCGCCAGCCAGCAAAGCCACACCCCCACCAGCGTCACCCCGGCGGCGGAGATCAACATAACTTCCTTTCGTTCGTCAGCGGAGAGTGCCGAAAAAAATTGCAGCAAATTCATGGCCCTCCTTTCGCCCAATCCAATCCGGCCAAGGTTCCCCCGGAGCGATTCGGCGATCGGTCGGCGCCGGACTCGGACGGGGAATCAGGGGCGGAGCAATTCATGGGGGAGGGCGTTTTCACCGGAGAACTGGCGAGCAAAAAAAAGGCACGTGCTCGCAAAATTCAATCCACCAATGCCTTCGCCGTGTAATTACCCACTATCTTGGATGCCCTCCGGCCACGACCAGGCTTCAGCAATCTTCGCGCTTGGAGGATGCCCCGGATGACGCGAGATTGGCCGAACTTCATGAATACGCCTCTCCTGCCCTGCCCCAATTTCATCGGCGGTGAATGGCTGCCGGCCACCCCGGGAGGGTCCCCGGTATACAATCCGTCGACGGGCGACGTGATTGCCGAATGCCCGGCCGGGACGGCGGCGGATGCCGCCGCCGCGGTCGCAGCCGCACACGCCGCCTTCCCGGCCTGGCGCGAAACCCCGGCGGTGGATCGCGCCCGGGTGTTTTTCAAATACCGCCAGCTCGTGGAACAGAATTTCGAGGCGATCTGCCGCACCGTTTGCCTCGAGCACGGCAAGACTTTCACCGAGGCGCGCGGCAGTGTTTTCCGCGGCCTCGAGAATATCGAGTACGCGTGCGGCGTGCCGTCGCTGCTGTTTGGCGACACGCTCGGGAACATGGCGCGCAACGTGGACTGCGAGACGCTGCTCCAGCCGCTCGGCGTCTGCGTCGGCATCACGCCCTTCAACTTTCCGGCGATGGTACCACTGTGGATGTTCCCGCTCGCGATCGCGTGCGGCAACACGTTCATCCTGAAGCCGAGCGAGAAAGTGCCGCTCACCGCCATCCTCCTCGGCCAGTTGCTCGAGCAGGCCGGCTGCCCCAAGGGCGTGTTCAACATCGTCCACGGCGGTCGCCCCGTCGTCGACGCGCTGCTCACGCATCCGCAGGTCCGCGCCATCTCGTTCGTCGGCTCGTCACCCGTCGCCAAATACATCTACGAAACCGGCACGAGGCACGGGAAGCGCGTGCAAGCCAACGGCGGCGCCAAGAACTACCTCGTCATCATGCCCGACGCCGACATCCCGAAGACGGTCGAGGCACTCTCCACCGCCGCCTTCGGCTGCGCCGGCGAACGCTGCATGGCCGGGTCCACCGCCATTACCGTCGGGGCCGCGGCGGAACGCCTGCTGCCCTCGCTCGTGGCCGCGGCGAACGCGATCAAGATCGGCCGGACCGACCAGCCGGCGCAGCCCGATATGGGCCCGGTCATCACCAGCCAGCATCGCGAGCGCGTGCTCGGACTCGTGGCCAGTGGGGAGAAGGAGGGCGCGAAGGTGATTGCCGACGGCCGCAGCGCGAAGGTGCTGGACGCACCGCGGGGCTTTTATCTCGGAGCGACGATCGTCGATGGCGTGGAAGCCAACATGACGCTCGCCCGCGAGGAAGTCTTCGGACCGGTGCTGAACGTCATGCGGATGGACGATCTCGATCGCGCCATCGCCGTGACCAACGCGTCCGCCTTCGGCAACGGCGCCGCGATCTTCACGAACAGCGGGTTCGCCGCCCGCGAGTTCAAGCAGCGCGTCAAGGCCGGCATGGTCGGGATCAATGTCGGCGTGCCCGCGACGATGGCGATGTTCCCATTCACCGGCTGGGACGACTCGTTCTACGGCGACCTCCACATCCAGGGCCGCGAGGCCGTGCAGTTCTACACGCAGCAAAAGGTCATCACGACCCGTTGGTTCGGCGGCGAGGTCGGGGATGTGTGGAAGAAGTAGCCGGAGCGGAGCTCCGGCATTTGAGATCTGAGATTTGAAATTTGAGATCGAACACGGACGACCGGGAAGCACACCTGCTTACGCTGAAATGCATTCCGCGGGGTGCGCACGGGGCGCGCCGCGACGGAATTCGGCAGGCAGTGTAGGGGCGGGACTCGTCCACGCCTGATTTCGCACCCTCTCAATCAATCCAACCACCCTAGCGCGCACGTCCCACGCGGCACGCACCGCAAGTCACACTTCACACGCCACAAGTCCCATGCCTTCCCTCCCTCCCACTTCGCATCAGCCGCAGCCCTACACTGGACCGTCCAAGGCCGAGGTGCTCGCGCTGCGCCGGGAGTTTCTGAATCCCGGGCTGTTTCTCTACTACAAGGAGCCGCTGATGCTCGTAGAGGGGAAGATGCAGTACGTCTGGGATGAAACGGGCCGCCGCTACCTCGATGGGATCGGCGGCATCGTCACTGTCAGCGTCGGCCACTGCCACCCGCAGGTCGTCGCGGCGGCGAACCGCCAGCAGGCGCTGCTCCCGCATTCGACGACGATCTACCTCCAGCCGAACATCGCCCAGTACGCCGCAAAACTCGCGGCGAAAATGCCGGGCAAGTTGAAGGTCTGCTACTTCGTCAACTCCGGCTCCGAGGCCAACGACCTCGCGGTCATGATGGCACGGCTCTATACCGGGAACTACGACGTGATCGCGCTGCGCAACGGTTACCACGGGGGCAACGCGTCGGGGATGGGCCTGACCGCCCAGAGCAACTGGAAGTTCAATGTGCCGCATTCCTTCGGCGTGCATCACGCGGTGTCGCCTTACCCTTATCGCGGCACCTTCGGCTCCGACGATCCCGACGCCGGCCGCAAGTACGCCCATGACGTCCGCGATTTGATCGAGACGGCCACGCCGGGAAAAATCGCAGGCTTCATCGCCGAGTCGATCCAGGGGGTCGGTGGTTTCGTCGTGTTTCCCGACGGTTACCTCGCGGAGGCCTATCGCCACGTGCGCGCCGCCGGCGGCGTCTGCATTGCCGATGAGGTCCAGACCGGCTTCGGCCGCACGGGCACGCACTACTGGGGCTTCGAAACCCAGGGCGTCGTGCCGGACATCGTCACCCTCGCGAAGGGCATCGGCAACGGCGCGCCGCTCGCGGCTGTCATCACGACGCCGGAAATCGCGGCCGTGATGACGGAAAAGGTTCACTTCAACACCTTCGGCGGCAACCCGGTCGTGAGCGCGATCGGCCAGGCCGTGCTCGAGGTGATCGAGAACGAGAAACTTCAGGCCAACTCGCTCGCCCTCGGTGCCCACCTGCTCAGCGGCCTTGAACGACTCAAGGCCCGGCATCCAATCATCGGAGATGTCCGCGGCCGCGGCCTGATGCTCGGGATCGAGTTTGTGAAGGACCGGACCACCAAAGAGCCCGGCCGCGAGGAATGTGCCCGGGTCGTCGAGCGCGCGCGCGAGTTGGGCCTGCTGCTCGGCAAGGGCGGCATGTGGGGCCAGACCATCCGGCTCGCGCCACCGATGTGCCTCACGAAAGCCGACGCCGACTTCATCCTCGCCGTGCTTGATGAAGCGATCGGCGGCGGCTGAGCCAATCGGGGTGAGCCTGAAACCAGGAAGCCAGGAACCAAATTTTGCCCAAGGTTAACCACCGAGCAAAGATTGCACCAAGTTGCAGCAGAGTGATTGAACAGGAAGATCGGGCAGGCCGGGAAGCAGACCGATTCTTCCCGCTCTCCCCGATCTTCCTGTTCAAAGCCCGATCGCCGGCGCTCCAATTCGTGGTTTCCTGGCTTCAGGCTCCATCCCCTGGCTTCGTGAGCGAAAGACTTGCGCGAATGCAATTGGGCGATGATGTGCCTCACACTTACCACCTTCATGTCACAACACGACAGCGCCGCCGAGAGACTCCTCGAAAAGACCATCTTCGCCAGCCGCTGGCTGCAGGCTCCGCTCTATGTCGGTCTGATTATCGCGCAGGCCTTCTACGTTTATCAGTTCTTCATCGAACTCTGGCACCTCTTCGGTGCGCTCGTGCATCCGCATCCCGGCGGCGGAGCACCGGACACGGGGACCGTGATCATGCTGAGCGTCCTCGGCCTGATCGACGTCGTGATGATCGCGAACCTGCTCATCATGGTGATCATTGGGGGGTACGAGACCTTCGTCTCGCGCCTCCATCTCGACGACCACACCGACCAGCCCGAGTGGCTGAACCACGTCAACGCGGGCGTCCTGAAGGTGAAGCTCGCCACTGCACTCGTCAGCATCTCGTCCATTCACCTCCTCAAGACCTTCATCGAGGTGAAATCGCCCACGGTGATCGTCCCCGACCACGCGGTGATGTGGCAGGTGATCATCCACGCCGTGTTTGTCCTGTCCGCCATCGCGCTCGCCTGGACGGACAAGTTGATGATGTCCGGCCTGCAGGCGCAGAAGACGATGTCTCACTGAGCGCGGCGCTTCGGCGTCGATCGATCAGGCCAGACACACCCACCCTTCGGGCACCCGTCTCGCAGAGGGGACGCTAAGCACCCCCAGTTCATGGCGAGACGGTGTCCTCACCGTCCAATCATGTCGTCGATGGATGCGCACGAGGCGCGCCCCTACGAAACTGCCTTCGACCATCCTCGTAGGGGCGGGGCTCGTCCACGCCCGATGCGCATCGCAGGGCTGCCGCCCTTCGACTGGCTCAGGGCCCGGGATTCCCTCCGTTTGACTGTGAGCTTGCCGAACCGGCTCGCCGGCAGGCCTCAGGACTGACGATTTGCACTCTCGAATTCCGACCAGGCCCGGCAGCGAGCGCCGGCCCTACATCCGGAGAATTCCAGACGCCGCGGGTTGGCGGTGGCGCCAGGCACACGGCCGCGTGCGGCCGCCGAGCAGCGAGAAGAGGAAGAGCACGAGGAAGACGACGAAGCAGATCTTGGCGAACGTTTGCCGGGCCCTGCCCGGCAGCCGCAGTCAGGCCATGGCGTCATGCAAATGGAAGGTCCCCCTTCGGACCGGGCAGCCTCCGGATCGTTTCGTGAAGGGAATTCGCCAACCTGCCCACCGCGACGTGCCGAATTTCCTTCCACGATCTCGTTCGTTGACAGCGAACGCCGCCAAACTGTCTCGTCACCCCATGATCGCGCGCCGCTTGTCTGCCCCCATCCCCTCCGGCCGCCAGGTTTCCGCCCTGCGGATCCTCGCCCTGGCCGTTTTCGCCTCCTTCAGCCTTTCGCTCTCCGCCGCCAGCGCGCCGCCTCCCGCCCCCGTGCGCGTCGCCAAGGTGATCGACGGCCATGTGCACCCGTCATTGTGCGTCGCCGCCAACGGCGATGTCATAGCCGTGTTCAACGAGCAGGGCGGCGGCGGCAAGGAACTGCTCCTGTCCCGCTCGACCGACGGCGGCCGGACCTGGACCGCGCCCAAAGCCATCCCCGGAATGGAGCCTTGCTCGATTTATCCGGGCTCGCTCACGCGTTTGAGCACCGGACGGATCGTGCTGCAGTGGTCGTGCTATCACGGCGAGGGCGAGCGGCTCTGGCGCCAGCCGCAGTTCTGCACGAGCGATGACAACGGCCAAACCTGGACCAAGCCGCGCGACATCCCGCTGCCGAATCTCACCAACTACACCTGCCTGCGTCACCCGCTGCTCGAACTCGCGCCCAACCGCTGGGTGCTGCCGCTCTACGATCGCACCGTGGTGTTCGATCCCGAGACCTCCCGCCTCGAACCTTTTGGTGACGGCCGGGCCCACGGCATGGTGCCGATGGTCCGGACGCCGGCGGGCACGCTCATCACCGGCGCTCCCGTCGCCCAATCGAAAGTGCCGGTCTCAACCCCGGGCGAAACCGTCCGCGGCCTCCGCTCGACCGATCAAGGCCGCACCTGGCAGGCCCTGCATGCGCTGCCGCACTTCGGCGTCGCGGGCTACGATCTGACCGTGCTGCGCAACGGCTGGATCGTACTCACCTCGATCGTCTACGGGGTCGGTCAGGACGGGGAGTGGGCTTACGATTTGACCGTCTCGCGCGACGACGGCCGCACCTGGGATTTCTCCCACTCCGTCACCGTCTACAACCCCGGCCGCCGGATCGCCGGCCGCGGCTGGCCGCGCACGGTTCAACTCGACGACGCCACGCTCGGCACGCTGTTCTACGATCTGGACGCGAAGCAACCGGGTGGACCGGGAGTCTTTTTTGTCCGCACCCCCCTCGCCGCCCTGAACGCGCCCACAAAATGAGTTTTCCCGGCGCGCTGGTCGTTTCCACTGCAGTACGGTATTCGCAAAGCACACCTTCCGCCGAGGGCTTCGAACAGGGAGATCGGGAAGTTCGGGAAGGGATCGAGCGGCGTTCTTCCCGCTCTCCCCGGTCTTCCTGTTCAACCGGTTGGTCCTGGCTTCGTCACGCCATGTTCGGTTGTGCAGCAACAGCGATAGTCCTCGCCGCCGGACCGAAGTTCAACGCCACCGGTCCCGACGCCGCGGCCTTCGGGGCTGCGCAGAATTTTCCGGTGGGCGACCGCGTCACGTGGAACACAACGCCCTTCCTCGTCGGCTCGTACAGCCGCTACGACACGATCTTCCCGTCGCATCGCGTGCCGCGCGCGACGGCACCGTGGAATTTTCAACGGGCGGCGCGTGAGCCCGAAATTCGCTACGAGTTCGGCGGCAAGACGCTCAGTCTCGACGACTACCTCTCCCACTTCCCCGTCACCGGAGTTCTCGTGCTGCAGGGCGACACGATCCTGCTCGAGCGCTACCAATACGGACGGCGCGACACGGACAAATTCATGTCGGCCTCGATGGCGAAATCCGTGATGTCGCTGCTCGCCGGCGTCGCGCTGGCCGAAGGCCGCCTGCACTCGCTCGAAGATTCCGCGGCCCAATACGTGCCGGGCCTCAAGGGCACGCTCTACGGCCAGACCTCGCTGCGCGCGCTGCTGCAGATGTCGTCCGGCATCGAATGGGACCGCGAGGTGAACGGCGTGAAGGACAATGTGAACACACAGAAGGTCATCGACGGCATGTTCGATCCGAAGGCCAACCCGCTCGCGCTCGTGGCCGGACGTTCCCACCGCGCGTTTCCCGTCGACACCCACTTCGATTACTCCGCCGGCGACAACGAGGCGATGGGCCTCGTGCTCAAGCAGGTCACCGGGAAAACGCTCTCCGACTATCTCGCGGAAAAAATCTGGCAGCCGATCGGCGCCGAAGCCGATGCCACCTGGTGGGCCGATCCTTCCGGCCTCGAGTTTCCCGCCTCCGGCTTCAACGCCGTCCTCCGCGACTGGGCCCGGATCGGCCGGCTCCTCGCCCACGACGGGGCCTGGAACGGGAAGCAGATCGTGCCCAAGGATTACGTCGTCGCCGCGACCACGGTCCGTCCGGCCGACCAGCATCTTCAGCCCGGCGGCCCGACGCCCTACTACGGCTACGGCTACCAGATTTGGACCTTCGCCGGTCCGCGCCGGATGTTCGTCCTCCGCGGGGCGAACAGCCAGTATGTGTTCGTCGATCCGGCCTCGAAGCTCGTGCTCGTCCAGACCGCCGTCTTTTCCGAAGCCGCCGACTCGGTGAACGGGAAATCCGAGACGCTCGCCGTGTGGCTGGCGCTGGTCCGCCAATTCGGCGCTGCTGCGCCGTAGTGCCGATTAGCGAATGCCGAGTGCCGAATTTCTGAGACGAAATCGGGCACTTACTCGCTCCTGTCATTCTGAGCGCAGCGAAGAATCCACGAAAGGGACAAGAAGCACGAAGATGGATCCTTCGCTCCGCTCAGGATGACAGACGGGAATTCCGTGCGCACTCTCGCAATTCCCTGCGTTCCAATTTTCCCATTCGGCACTCGGAGTTCGGCATTTGGCACTCCCGAAATTCGGCACTCCTCACTCGCCAATCGGCAATCCGCGCGGCCGCCGCGTTACCGCCCGCGCAATTTCAGCAACCGTTCCCCCGCGGCGTGCAGCGTCGCCGGTCGCTTCGCAAAGTGCAGCCGCACGTAGCGGTTCTCAGGATGCGCGAAGAAGCTCGAACCCGGCACGGGCGCGACGCCGATTTCCCGCGTCATCCAGTGCGCGAACTCCACGTCGCTCGCGTAACCGTAGTGCGCGATGTCGAGCATGACGAAGTACGCGCCCTCCGGCCGGGAATATTCGATCCCCGTTTTGTCGAGATACGACAGCAGGATGTCCCG
>CANJCM010000111.1 GCA_947472765.1 Opitutia bacterium | reverse complement strand
GCCGCGAGATAAGGGGCCTCACCGGTCTTCAGCCGCACGCTGGGCATTTCCGTTCCCGGGATGCCACGCTGGACGATCCGGAGCAGGTCCACATCCTGGCCGGCGCGGGGCAGGCTGGGCTGCGCGAGCGTCGGTCCGCGGCCGCCCTCCCCTTTCGGGCCATGGCAACCGGTGCAATGGGACTCGAAGGCCAGACGACCTTTCTCAAGTTCGCTCGGGACCGACATGATGCGATTCATCTCGGCGATTTCCTCGGCCGTGCCTTCGCTGGCGCCACCGCCGGGACGCGGGGGACGACCGGGGACAGGCGCTTGCAGCGGACGGGGAGACTTGCCCGCTTTTTCCGCGGGTTCGATATGGTCCTGCGCCCAGGCAGCGACCGGAGAAAGGGCCAACAGAAGGCAGACCAGTCGGGGAGAGAGATTCGTATGCACGGGATCGAAGTGGTTTAGGGGTGATTGATTACAGCCCGAAGACAAAGAGGCCGGCGCCGATCGGCACCGCGATGCGCTGCTTGCCGTCGACGAGGAAGCTCACGGCGCCGCCGCCGATGCCCTTGCCGCCGGGGAAGCTCCAGAGCAGCTTGCCGTCCTTGGCATCGAGCGCGAGGAACTCGCCCTCCGCAGTGCCGGTGAAGACGAGCCCGGTCACGGTGGAGAGCACGTTGGAGCCGGAGCGATTCTGCATCTTGAAACCCCAGACGACCTTGCCGGTGTGGGCTTCAATGGCCTTGAGCACGCCGTAGGGCTCCTCGCCCATGACGTTGCGACCGCCGCCGTTTTCGAAGTGTTCGCCGACCTCGTAAGGACGGACCTGCTTGTAGAAGTGCTGGCCGTAATCCTCGGTCGCCTGGACGTAGATCATGTTCGTCAGGGGATTGTAGGCCGGCGCAGCCCAATTCGAGGAACCGCCGAGACCGGGATAAACCAGGTTGCCTTCGGGCGTCGGCGAGGTGTTGGGGAGAACGATCGGGCGGCCGCTGTCATCGAGGCCCTTTGCCCACGTCTGCTTGGCGAAGGCGCCACCACCGACGAACTGACCGTTGGTGCGATCAATCGCGAAATGGAAGCCATTGCGATTCGTGAACGAGAGGAGTTTGCGCGGTTTACCGTCGACGACGGTGTCGACGAGGATCGGAACCTGGCATGAATCCCAGTCGTGCAGGTCGTGCGGCGTCATCTGGAAACCCCACTTCAACTTGCCGGTGTCGGCATCGATCGCGACGACTGAGTTGGCCCAGAGATTGTCGCCCGGGCGATCGTCGCCGTTGTAGGAAGGACCGGGATTACCCGTGCCCCAATAAATCAGGTTCAAATCGGGATCGTATGATCCGGTGACCCAGGTCGCGGCGCTGCCGGTCTTCCAGCTGTCGCCCGGGCCCCAAGTCTCGTTGCCGGGTTCGCCCTTGCCGGGGATGGTGTAAAAGCGCCAGGCCTGCTCGCCGGTCTTCGCATCGTAGGCATCGACGAAGCCGCGGATGCCGAATTCGCCTCCGGCCACGCCGACGATGATCTTGTCCTTCACCGCGAGCGGCGCGCCCGTCATCGAATAACCGAGGCGGTAATCGATCACGACCTTGTCCCAGCGCTCGAGGCCCGTGTTGGCATCGATGCAGACGAGGTGGGAATCGAACGTGTTGAAATAAACGGAATCACCGAGGACGGTCAGGCCGCGGTTGTTCGTCCCGCAGCAAATCCGGACGTCGGCCGGCATCGCGGGCCGGCGATAGGTCCAGAGGACGCGGCCGGTGCGGGCATCGAGGGCCGTCAGGATCGTCGGGCGCTCCGTGATGTACATGACTCCGTCGACGACGATGGGCGTGACCTCCCACTTGACCGTATCGTTCTGCTGGAAAACCCAAAGCGGCTTCAGGTTCGCGACATTCGCCGGCGTGATCTCGGTCAGGAGGCTGTGGCGGTGCGAGGAATAGTTGCCACCGTACGTCAGCCAGTTACCGGGCTCGCTCGCGGAATTCAAAATGCGCTGATACGGGACATTGGTGCGCATCTGGGCCAGGGCGCCGGTCGCGACGCCGAGAGCCAGAACGCCCGCCGCGACTTGGCGGAGGAGCTTGAAAGACCGCGGAGTGGAGGCGGCGCGGTGGAGTAGGATCGGGGAGGAAGACATGGCGGGTTGAAACTGGGATACTGCGGCTGGGATTACTTAAGGGGACTGGCAACGAATGGGCCGGCGGGGACGACTCCCGTCCCAATCCGAATGCCTGCGGGGCTGGCATCTTCCATCGCGAGGGATGGAGAGAATGCGGGTCCGAGGCGGTCCATGTTTGGGGCGGGTACTGCCGGTCGCTCGAGCGGAGCAGAGAGAAAGCGCGGTCCTGAACCTGTCGAGGCTTAAACCGAAACGGCCCCGCCCAGAGAGAATCGCGCGGCAGCGATCGCGCCGCGCCACGACGGAAAGCGCGCCGACGGAGACTCCGTTACGATTTTTCCACTGGCTGCTGCTTGCGCACCCACTCGCCAATTCCGCCCTTGAGACTTCGGACATTCCGGTAGCCGAGTGACTTCAGGAAGAGCGTGGTATGCTTCGAGAACTTGCCGATCCCACAGACCATCACGATGGGCGCGTTGCGGTCGGCGGGGAGCTCGGTCTTGCGCTTCGAAAGGTCCGACTGCGGCAGGTTGATCGCCCCCGGCACATGCATGTCGGCGTATTGATCCTGCGGCCGGACATCGATGACGAGCGGCCTGCTCGCGGCGGGCGCGGCGCCGTCGATTTCCTTCGCGAGATCGCTGACGGCCACGGAGTCGTACGGGTTCTTGAGATTCTCGACCATCTCGTCGAAGAGCCGCTCGTGCGCGCTGGGCGCCGCCATCGTCGGCGTGCCGCCGTCGGCCAAACTGCCCGGAGGCGGCGGGCACAGCTCCGGGAAGTGCCGGCAGACCGAGGAGGCGTACTTGAAAATATTATCCGCAAAGATCACGACGGCGATGACGCCGGGCTCATCGGGCACAAGTTTTAGCGCTCCAACCAGCGCCATCGCGCAACTCGGCCCGGCGACGATGCTCTCCTCGCGGTTCAAGCGGAGGCAGAGGTCGTAGGCGTCGCGGTCGGTCACCTCGATTTCGCCGTCATACTCCTTGGGAAAGTAGAGCTTGGTCTGCCCGAGCTGGCGTTTGCTGCGCACCCCCGGGATGTCGTGTCCCTCTTCCGGGTACACGCCGAGGACCTTCACCCCGGAGTTCTTGCTCTTCAGAAAGCGCCCCGTTCCGGTGATGGTGCCGCAGGTGCCGAGGCCCGCGATGAAGTGGGTGATCTTGCCCTCGGTCTGCCGCCAGATTTCCGGCCCGGTGGTGCGAAAGTGAGCGTCGGGGTTGGCCTCGTTGGAGTACTGATCCAGCATCACGTATCCCGGCTGCTTCGCGGTGGCGTGGGCCTTGGCGATCGCACCCTCCGGCGCGCCCGGCGCCGGGCAGAGGGTGTCGTCGAGTTCATCCACATCCGCGCCGAGGAAACGCAGGACGGTGCGCTTTTCCTGGGGAATCGCGGCGGACAGCGGGGTCCGGAGCGGGTAGCCCAGGGCATTGCCCATCATGGCGAGGCCGAGGCCGGTGTTGCCGGAAGTCGCCTCAACGAGCTTGTTGCCCGGCCCGAGCCGACCCTTTTCCTCCGCATCGCGGATCAAATTCGCGGCCACTCGATCCTTCACGGCGCCAAACGGGTTGTACCACTCCAGCTTCGCGTAAATGCGGGCATGCTTGAAGGGCACGACGCGGTTCAGGCGGACGATCGGCGTGGGGTTCTCCTCGTTGGAGAGCATGCCCAAAACCGAGTCATATACTCGCGTGGTGTGGTGATTACTTGCCATCGTGAACAAAGGAAGGATTGACTAGAGAAGATCACTTCCTGACACGCGCCAGTGCAATCTTCGCCGGCCGTGTCATGACTCCCGTCCGGTCACTGTCCGATTCAACCTCCAATTTCATGAAAGCCAGTCACGCCATTTGGAAAGAACGCTTTAAGGCCAAGTTGCCCGAACCGCTCGGCAGTGAAGTCGACCAGTTCGAGACCGAGATCGACCTGCGGAAGCAGGGCAAGATCGACGAGAAGGTCTTCGCCGAGACCCGCCTGCGCCGCGGCGCGTACGGCCAGCGTTATGACAACGGCCACCGTTACGACGGCACCCAGAGCCGCACCCTACCCTTCGCCGACAAGCCGACCAAGGGTCCGGGCACGATGTGGGATGCGCCGGGCATGCTTCGGATCAAGATTCCGTTCGGCGGTCTGAATCCGGCGCAACTCGAAGTCATGGCGGAACTGGCCGAGGAATATTCCGACGGCATCGCGCACGTCACGACCCGCCAGGATTTTCAGCTTCATTTCATCCACATCGAAAACGGCCCGTCGCTCATGCGCCGGCTCGCCGCCGTCGGCATCACCACGCGCGAGGCCTGTGGCAACGCGGTCCGCAATGTCACCGCCTGCCCCTACTCCGGCGTCTGTGGCGACGAAGCCTTCGATGTCACCCCGTATTCCCATGTGCTCGCGTGGTTCCTGATGGGCCACCCGGATACGATGGAGTTCGGCCGCAAGTTGAAGCCCGCCTTCAGCGGCTGCGCGCAACATGCGTGTGGCCTGACCCAGATGCACGACATCGGCTACACGGCTGTCGTGCGCGAGGTCGACGGCAAGCTGCAGCGCGGTTTCAAGATTGTCGTCGGCGGCGGCCTCGGCCCCGTTCCGCGCCAGGCCCGGCTGCTGACCGAGTTCGCCCCCGTCGAGGAGATGCTCCCGCTCACGCAGGCCGTCTGCCGCGTGTTCGGCAAGCACGGCGAGAAGGCCAATCGCAACGCCGCCCGGATCAAGTTCCTCGTCGACAAGTGGGGGATCGAGAAATTCCGCACCGAGGTCTTCGCCGTCCGCAAGGAGTTGCGCGAGGATCCGCGCTGGCTCGACATGCTCAAGGACGTCGAAAAGTCCGTCGAAGGCCCGCTGCACCCTCCCGGCCAGCTCCCCGCCGTCAACGGCAACGAGAAGCTGCGCGAGTGGATCAAGAGCAACGTCCGCGACCAGCGCCAGGACGGTTACGTCACGTGCGCCGTCACGCTCCCGCTCGGCGACATCACCGCCGACCAGCTCCGCTCACTCGCTGACATCGTCGCGAAGTACACCCGCGGCACGATCCGCACGACGGTCGAACAGAACTTTCTCATCCGCTGGGTCAGCAAGTCGGACGTCGCGGCCCTGTACGGCGACCTCGCCGCCGTCGATCTGGGCCAGTCCGGTGGCAGCAGCATCGTCGACGTCACCGCGTGCCCCGGCACCGACACCTGCAAGCTCGGCATTTCCTCCTCGCGCGGACTCGGCGGCGAACTCCGCAACCGGCTGCTCGCAAAGAGTGCGCAGCTCGACGAGGCCGTGAAGGGCCTGCACATCAAGGTGAGCGGCTGCTTCAATTCCTGCGGCGTGCACCACGTCGCGGATCTCGGCTTCTACGGCGTCAGCCGCACCGTGAACGGCTACAAGGTCCCGCATTTCCAGCTTGTCGTCGGTGGCCAGTGGGAAAACAACGCGGGCTCCTACGGCCTGCCGATCATTGCGATTCCCTCCAAGCGCGCCCCGGACGCCGTCGATCGCATCACGGAATATTTCGTCAAGAACCGGCAGGGCGACGAAAAGTTCTTCGCCTTCGTGAAGCGCGTCGGCAAGGGCCCGATCCGCGAGCTGCTCGAGCCGCTCAACCAGAACTTCCCGACCCACGACGCCGATCCCGGCTTCTACTCTGACTGGGGCGATCCCCGTCAGTATAGCATTGGCGACATCGGCATCGGCGAATGCGCCGGCGAAGTGGTGTCGCGGTACCAGTTCGAACTCGTCGCCTCCGAGCGACTCGTGTTCGAGGCGGGCCTCCATCTCGATCGCGGAGCCACCCAGCAGGCCGGAGAAACGGCCTACGCGGCGTTCCTCCAGGCCGCTCGTGCACTCATCCAGATTCAATACGACGACATCGGCAGCGCGCCGGATGAGATCGTATCCGAATTCAAGGAGCGCTTCTTCGACACGAAGATGTTCTTCGATCCGTTTGTCGGCCCGAAGTTCGCGAACTACTTCTTTGCCGCCCATGCCGCCCGCGGGGAAACGTTCACGCCGGACACCGCGCACCACCGGATCGCCGAGGCGCAGCTCTTCATCGAGGCCGTGCACAACTGTTACAACAAGCTGCGCTCCACGCCGGCCCCGGCCGCCACGAAGTAATTCGCTGGCGCCGACTCCACCCTGCTCCTTTCACCACCGCCCCCACCCGCGATGGAACTTCAACATCTCGTAGTCAAAATCCCAGTCGCCGGCGCCCTCGCCATCGACCCCGCCAAGGTTGTCGACGTCATGCACCAATGGGTCGCCGGGCAAACTGTGCCCGGTGTCCTGCTGATCGACGTCGCCGAGTTGCTGCATGTCCCGAAGGGCCCTGGCGTCGTCGCTGTCGGTCACGAGGCCGACTACTCGCTCGATCACACGGGCGGCCTCTGGGGTGTCCAGTACCGCCGCAAGACGCAGCTTCCGGGCACCAACGGCGCTCGCATCGCCGAGGCGCTCAAGTCGGCCGCCCAGACGGCGCGTCGAATCCAGGAGGCGTTTCCCGCGCTGAAGCTGAGCAACACCACCTTCGAACTGATCATCAACGACCGCGGGATCGCACCCAACACGCCCGAGACCTACGCGGCCGCGTTGCCCGAGATTGAGGCCGGCCTGCGCGCGGCGCTCGGACACGGCGACTTCAAGTTCACCCGCCATGACACCGAACGCCGCCAACGCTTCGGCGTGACGGTTCAGTCGAGTCGCGCCTTCGACCTCGCCGCCCTCGCGGCGGGCTGATCGTTTTAACTCCCGCGTGCCGGCGCAGCCCTCACGCTTCGCCGGATAGCGTCGAATTACGGAGTCCGGGACCTGGACGGCAGGAGGCTTTCCCCCCTCCGTGCTTCCTGATTCCGCGGGCGGGTGTCGCTCGATCAGGTGCGGGCTCCGATTTGAGCGTCGACCGAGAACTTGCCAGCGCCGGTGCAGAACAGCGTCACGAAGGCGCCGAAAAACAGGAAGGCGAGTTCGCCATTGCCCGTCCCGGTCAGCCGGTGGCCATGCACCATCCAGAACGCGACAAACATATTGGCCCCGAGCACGAGCGCGGCGAATCGCGTGAACGCGCCGACCGCAATCATCGCGGCACAGACGACCTCGGCAAAAATGGTCAGCACGAGACTGAAGGTCGATCCGAGCCCGAACGGATTGGCGAACTTCGGCGCGAGGTCGGCAAAGCCGGCAAGCTTGCCCCAGCCATGCAGGAACAGCATCGAAAGGCCGAACCAGAGGCGCAGCGCGAGTAACGCGAAGTCGACGCTGCGCGGCAGAAAATTGAGGTGGAGAAACTTCATGCGCGGGAAGTTGGCGGCCCGGTTGCCGGGCGCAATGCCGGATCGGCGCCATCGGCGTCGCCCCAATTTTGGGTGGAACGGTGGATGGAAGGGGCCGCGATCAAGCGCACGCTCCCACTCGGACCGACTCGTGCATTTCCGTCACGGCCGGCCACTAATCCCAAAACCAAAACAGCCATGGCCACCAAATATGCCCCTCCCGCCCAGCAGAATCGCCCCGCCGGCTCCGGCGGATCCGGCCCCATCAAAACCATCCGCCTCGGCCGGATCAAAGCCGCGGTCTGGGAAAACGGCAGCGAGGAGCGAACCTTCTGCAACGTGAAGTTCACCCGCACCTACATGGACGAGCAGAAGAAATTTCATGATGCGGACACCTTCGGCCGCGACGATTTGCTCGCCCTCAGCAAGCTCGCGGATCAGGCGCACACCTTCATCTGCGAACGCCAGTCGGGCGCGCGCAGCGGCGAAGACTAGTCAACCTCAAGCCGGGGGCTGGGGTGTCGATGTCATCCATAAGATGACAACCGACGCCGGGGTGAACCCATTACATCGGGAGGCGGCTGCGATGGCCGTGGCCGCCCCTTTCTCACCCACCGGTAGGTTTCCTGCCGGATGCCTAGGGGAATCTCCGGCCGGCAAAGCGAATACCTTTCGCTCGGAACGGACGGCATCTTCTGCCTATGTGGGGATCGTATCGTAATGCCCCGCCTGTTCGCAGCCTATCTCCAGCGACTCGACGCGGCTTACCGCGATCGGCCGTATTTTATCGGGCAGAAAGCCCGGCTGCTCGCCGGCTTCAACACGCTCATGCTGCTGTTCGTGCCGATCAACGTCGCGAAGCTGCTCTGGTTCCCGCCGCCGCACCTGGAAACGCGGCTGCTGCTCAATCTGCTTTGGGTCAGTGCGGCTCTCGCATCGCTGCATTCGCTTCTCGCTGGACGGATCGAGCAGGCTGGCAACCGGCTGGCCCTCTCCGTCGTGGGACTGACGCACCTGATGCTGCTGCTCTATCCCGAATACACGCAGCCGTTGAGCGTGGGCATCCAGACGCTGGGGATAAATCTGATCTTCCTGCTCGTCGCGATCGTCTTCACGTCCAAGCGCACGGCGCTGGCCGTGTTGGGAATCATCACGATCGGACACGTGACGTTCTACTACAGGACGCTGCATCAGTCCGGCTTCCCGGGGAGCCTCGAATATGCCGCCGATACGCTGCTCCGGGACGGATTGTTCATCATCTTCTTCGTCTTCAGCCTCGGATTCACCCTGGCGAAAATGATCGAGACTGCGCAGCGCCGCAGCGAGGAGGCCCTGCAGCAAACGCGCCGGATGAACGAAAACCTCGAGCTGCTCGTCTCCGAACGGACGCGGGCGCTCGAGCTCGCCAGCCAGCAAGCCCAGCAGGCCTCGCGGGCGAAGAGCGAATTTCTGGCCAACATGAGCCACGAAATTCGGACCCCGCTCAACGGCATCATCGCCTCCTCGGATCTCCTGTTGCGGCGGAGCGATCTCACCCCGGGTTCCGCCGAACACGCCCGTCTGATCTCCGAGTCCGGTGACCTGCTGCTGCGGCTGCTGAGCGATATCCTGGACTTCTCGAAAATCGAGGCCGGCCAGCTCGCCCTCGAGGCCCATGCCTTTGAACTCGCGCCCATGCTGCAGGACGCCGTCGCGCTGGTCGCGCCGAAGGCCTCCGCCGGCAATGTCCGGCTGTCCGTCACCCTCAATCCGGCGCTGCCGGCCTGGGTCGAAGGCGACAGTCACCGGCTCCGGCAAATTACTCTCAACCTCCTTTCCAACGCGGTAAAATTCACCTCTTCGGGCGGCGAAGTTAAGGTCACCGTCGAGCCGGCCGCCGGTCCAGCCCTCCCCGCGGGTATCCGCTTCGAAGTTCGAGACACCGGCATCGGCATGGATAAGGCGACCCTGGCCCGCATCTTCGAGCGCTTCAGCCAGGCCGATAATTCAACCACCCGGCGCTACGGCGGCACAGGTCTCGGCCTCGCGATCAGTTCCCGGCTCACCCAGATGATGGGCGGCCGCCTCGAAGTCGAAAGCGCGCCGGGCCGCGGATCCGTGTTTCACTTTACCGTACCGCTGCGGGCGGTGGACGCGGCCCGCTCGGCCGCGGATGCGCCCGAACCGGGAAGTCTCCGGCTCGGTCTCCAGGTGCTGATTGCGGAGGACAACGTCGTGAATCGAAAGATCCTCGGCGCCCAGCTCACACAGCTCGGTTGCCGGTTCACCATCGCGGTCGATGGCGTGGAAGCCCTCGGCGCCCTCGAGCGGGATCCGTTGCCGGACGTGATTCTGATGGACTGCCACATGCCCAACCTCGACGGATGGGAAACCACGCGCCGGATTCGCAGCTGGCACGAAGACTCCGATGCGCGCCGCCAGCGCGCCGCTCAACTCCCGGTCATCGCGCTGACCGCGGCAGCACTCCCGGAAGAGCGCGCCCGCTGCGTGGAGGCCGGCATGAACGATTTCCTGGCGAAGCCGGTGAAGGTGGCGGAGCTCCACCGCATGCTGCGGACATATTCGAAACAGACCGCGGGGACAAACGCAGCGGTCGCCTAGCCGGCGGGCGGGCCGCGTTCACGCGGCGCGGCGCAACAATTTCAAATAATTGCCGGGCCGCCGCACCACGGCGCGATAGGTGGTCTCGCCGGTGACGATCCGCGTCATGATCTCGCTGAGTCGCGGCCCATAGCGTCGAAGCAATTGCACCCGCAGCCGTGGACAGTCGTAGAACAGCCACGCCAGCCGGCGCGCGATTCGCAGATCTGCCAGCAGCGCCTCCGCGAGCCGCGCCTGATAGGTCGCCGTCACGGTCGCGGGATCCAATCCGCCCGCGACCACGGCCTGCGCCGCCAGTTGTCCGCTCAGGATTCCGCCCGTGATGCCTTCCGCCGTCACCGGATCAGCCAGGCCGGCCGCATCCCCGACAAAGAGGACGCGGGACACGTCAAAGAGACCATCCCGCGGCCGGCAGGGAATCATGTACCCGCGACGCTCCTCGCTCATCGGCGCTCCGAGGCCGAGGCGATCCAGATAGCGACGATACTCCTGCGGCAGACTGGCCGCCCCGCGTTTGGTCGTACCGACGCCAATCGAGAGATGATTCCGTTTCGGAAACACCCAGCCGTAGCCGGCCGTCACGAGCCCGAAATCAAATCGCGCCGCCGCCTGAAACGGAGCCATCACCTTGTCCGAAAACGTCACCTCGCACTCGAGCGCCGGCACCACGTCGCGCAAGGCCGGCCGGTGCGTCAGCCGCGCCACCGTGCTGGTCACCCCATCCGCCGCGATGACGATCCGGGCCTCAAAAATCTGCCCGGGCGTTCCGATCCGGACCGCCCCGGCTTCGACGGCGACGGACTCGACGGCCCGACCGGTGAACAACTCCGCGCCCGCCGCCACGGCTGCGGTGGTGAGCAGGTGATCGAAGCGATCGCGCATCACCATCGACACAATCGACTCCGATCGGGTGCTCACGAAGCGCAGATCCGGATCGTGGTGCACGAGCTCGGCCGTCGCACACTCCCGCTCGACCGCGGCGGCCACCGACACCGGCAGCAGCTTGATCGCCCGACGCAACACCCCACCGCCGCAAGTCTTGTGACGAGGGAGCTCCGCCTTTTCGATCAGACCGACGCGCAGTCCTCGTCCGCCCAGCGCGAGCGCGGCGGCCGCACCGGCCGGGCCGGCGCCGATGATCGCGACGTCGAGCGAGATGGTTCCGGACGAAGGCATGCGACGGTTCCGCGCCCGGATCAGCCGAGGCCCAAGCCGCCGCGCAGGAACAGCCAGACGATGCCCATCGCCATCGTCGTGCCCAGAAGCAGCCCCACCCGCCAGCGCAACGCGGGCGAGCCCAGCCCCACCGCCATGCCAAGCTTCAGCAGGGTGTTGGCCACCGCCGCGACCACCACCGCCCTGACCCCGAGCGAGAGTGACGCAACATCGGTCCCGTGGTCGGTCGCCACCGACAGCGAGATGGCGTCCATGTCGGTAAGACCGGAGATGAAACTCAAGGGCAGCAACCCGGCGGTCCAACCCTGCGCGCCAATCACGCGCACGCCGAACGCGATGAGCGCGTACAGCACGGCAAACTTGATCGCCGTCGCGAGACTGAGCGGATTCCCCAGGACCGGCGCGTAGCCTTTCGGGGGCGTGTGACTCCGGAACCACGCCCACGCCGCGTAACACATGCCGGGGATCGCCATGAGCCCGAAAGGTACCAGCAGCCCGCGGGCGAACTCCGGACTCACCAGGCTTGTCGCCACCAACACCCGGGCGAGCATCACAGTGCACGCCGCGGCCACTGCGACCGCGTACTGATCCGACAGCTGGGGCTCCTCGCGACTCCTTCGACTGAATGCGAGCGTGCTCGCCGTGCTCGACGCCAACCCGCCCAGGAATCCCATCAGCAGGATGCCGACGTGGGCGCCGATCATCCGGATCGCAACGTAGCCGGCGAAGCCGAGTCCGGATATCAGGACCACCATCAACCAGGTGGAGAATGGGTTGAACGCGCCGAAAGGCCCCATGTTCTGATCCGGAACGAGCGGCAGGATCACTCCCGAAATGGCGACGAATTGCAGCGTGGCCCGGATGTCGTCGTCGGTGATGTGCCGGGTCCACGCATGAATCCGCTGCTTCAGCCCAAACATGACCATCGTGGTCGCCGCGACCAGGATGGCGGACTTGGTTTCACCCCAGAAGATCAGCGCCCCGCAAAAAATCGTCAGGAGCGCACCCGCGAAGGCCGTGCTGCCGGGCGGATTCCTGTCATCCTCGTTCACGGTCCGTGCAATGAGGTGCGCCGCGACGAGCACCATGACCGCCGGCAGTGCGAACGGGGCATGCTGGTGACCGGCGAAGGCGCTCAGGCAGCCCAGAAGCGCCCAAAACGTATGGGTCCTCACTCCGGCGAAGTCCCCGGGATGGCGTCCAGCCTGCTCCCCCCACTGCCGGATCAGGCCGATGAGGGCGCCGAGGCCGGCACTGACGACGATGTGCAGGATGAGGTCGGACATGACAGCGATGAGTCGTTCCCCCTGACGCTACTGTCAGGTCAGCCTCGGTCGAGCCTCGTACGCGCCCCCGAGGGAAAAAGCCATGAATCGCGATTGCACGCACCGATGGCGCGTGCCTTGCTGAGAACGATTTTGCGCTCGGACCGGCGCAGACTTTCGCATGGCCAGCAACACCATCTCAAACACCGCCGTGACTGCCGAAACCGACGAACAGCTCATCGCCTATCTCAACCTGAAGTTGCGTGAAATCGGCCAGCCCGGCGTGGCGACCACCCGCGCGGAAGGCCTGGTGCCGCTGGTCGATCACTTCCTCGCCCTGAGCCGCGAAAAGGACCGGGCCCTGACCCGGCATCTCGCGCCAGTCGACCAGCGCATCCAGAACTTCCTCTACCTGAACCTCGAGTCGGAGGGTGATATCCCGAACATTCCGAACACGACCCTCGTGCTCGACCGGCCGCAACTGGCGCGGGTGCTCTCGCTGCCACCAGACTCGGATCGGCACCAGAGCGACATTCTCTCCTCCCACCGCGTGCGGCAGGGTGTGCTGCACAATCCGCGCAGCGACCGCCGGACCACAAAGGGCATCTTCCACGTCGCGGATCTCGGACTGCCCGTGCCGGACGACAAGAAGGCCGTGCCTCCCGCCGTCTTCGGACGCTTGCTGTCGCGGGCGCTGAACCCGCCGCCGGAACTGCTCCGGCTGCCGTTCACCGCCACGTCCCCCGCCCCCGCCGAGTGCTTCGTCTCCCTGCACATCCGCCCGCTGGTCTGCCCGGCAGTCCCGGGGTTCACGCCCGAGCGTTCGATGGAAACCCGTTTCTTCGTGCCCGGTGCGCTGGTCGCGAATCTCGATTTCATCGAGCGCATCTTCGGCAACGCCGGCGATCCGCATCTCCCCGAAAACGACGCCGCCCTCGATCCGGAACATTGGACCGGCCACACCGGCTGCGTCGTCCTCGCCCCGCATCTCAACACCGTGACAAAACAGGAACTCGGGCTTCCGCGCTGGGAGGAGGCAACTCCGCGCCAGCAGCGCGACGGCATGTGCTGGAAGCAACCCGACGAACTCTACAACGACGGCTCGGCCTTCAAGCTGACCGCACGGGATCCGAGCGGCACGATCGTCACGTTCATCTCCGACAACTATTTCGGCTACTGCAAAAAAGAGGTGAAGGCGCAGATCAGTTTCGCCGCCAACCTGCTCGGCCAGTGCGAGGAGGAACACGCGGGCGGAGCAATCGTGTTTCCGAGCTATGACCTCGGTGAGGACTTTCAGCTCAGCAAGCACCTCGCGATCGTGGATCACACGTTCGAGGAGGCGCTCGACCAGCTCGGAACGCGCGCCCTCCCCCAGCCCGGCGGGTGGGCCATCGACCGGAATTATCCGGACATCAGCTACGTGCCGGAGCACGCATTCTTCGACCTCCGCGCCCAGACGATCACCTGGAGCAACGGCACCGGCAGCAAGGAATCGATCAAGTTGCTCCCCCGGCACACCTACGTGCTGCCGTCGGGCTACAAGATCGAGATGGTGAAACCCGACGAAGGACGCCGCTGGCGTCTCCGCGGCACCACCGCCGAGGGCGTGCTCTGCCACAAGCCCTGCACCGTCTCCGGCGGCGGCAAATCCGAGATCTCGAAGTCGATCGCCGACGCGATGTTCACGGGTCCGAATTTTGT
>CANJCM010000110.1 GCA_947472765.1 Opitutia bacterium | reverse complement strand
CCGGTAAACACGGATCGGGAACTCATGAGGCGTGGCGGCGAGTGAGATCGACACAACAAGAGGGAGCAACCCCGGACAGGCCGCTCGCGCCAGGCGAAGGCATCATCGTCAGTTTCCGCCCGCTATACGATCGGAGTTTTGAGCCTGAAGCCATGAAGTCCGGAAGCGGAGCTGTTCCGATTCCTGGCTTCGTGGCTTCAGGCTAAAACAAGCCAATTTCGAGACAGGATGGGCAGGATTTGCAGGATTGCCGACGCCCCTTTTCCCGGAACCGCGGAGGGGTTTACACTCTTCGCCGCCAATGGCGATCATCTCGCGCGGCGTGAAGGATGGCGGCGACGACGACGGTTCGCTCGATTTCGAGTACTTCGTAGACGACGCGATAGGGGAAGCGGTCAGGGTAGCGCCAGTGGATGTTCCTCGTTGGATGACGACGGCAGCCGAGTAACGGATTTTCGGCCAGTGCATCCCAGACGCGGATGATTTCCTCGACGAATTCGGAGCCGAGTCCGGCCTGTCGCGATTCCTACCAGCGTGCCGCGTCAGTTACGTCGCGTGCTACCTCGGGCCGAAACACGACCCGCCAGCTCACGACGCGAGGCGGGAGCGGATTCGCGTTTTCATTTCCTCCAACGGCACACTCGAACTCGGATTTTCGCGGTGCTCAGCCAGACGTTGCGTAACCAACGATTCGTCTTCGGGTGAGAATCCCGGCTCATCCAAGTCCAAGGCACGACGAATCAACAATTGCCGCTCGCTGACGGACAGTGCGGGCAACTCGGCCATGACTTCGGCGAAACTCATGGCGGCAAATTACCGCGACAATGCCCGGTCGCGAGTCGTCGCTGGCCCCAAAATGGGGGTCACATCGAAATCAAGAGGCTTGATCCCCCCGCGTTGACGACCGGCGCGGACGGAGTTCCTCCAAGGCCGATGACGAACCGCTAATCTGCCGACCGGCGGATCATCGACTGACCGTCGGCTTCGAGCCGGTCCTCGCGGAGCAGGCCGTTCATGAGGGAGCGGGCGGTCTGCTCGATGACTGGACCGGTGCGGGCGAACCCGAGCCAGCGGGCAAAAGCACGGCAGGCCTCGTCGCGGTCCGTCCACTTGCGACCGATAGAGGCGAGGAACTGATCCTTGAGGAAGTCGCGATCGTATTCGTCAATGCTGCGGCTGAGGAGCGAGAGCTCACCGCCTTGGTTCTGCAGGATACCGCGACGAACAGCGGCCAGCAGGTCACGATGGAGCACCTCGCGAATCACGGGTCCGATGCGTTTATAGTCACCGGGACTAGCGTCATCGTGTCGTTGCCGAAGATGTCGATGACCTTCACCGCGACGGTATAGCGGCCCGGGCGTGGGTAGAGGTGCGGAGCGCTCTCCAACTCCAGTTCTCGATCCTGTCTGGTCCGGAAGCTCTGCCACTCGTTTTCGAAGATATATGCGCCGGTCCAACGCTCCTCGAAGTCGATGAATTCGCCGTCGTCCTTGGCGACTTCCGGAAGCTCGCCTTCGACGCCCATCCGTCGGGGCACCTTGATGATTTCTTTCCGGCTCTCGTAGTCGAAATCGACGGCCCAGTAGTCGACCCAGTCAGTCCACTTTTTTGTGAGGACTTCTCGCGCGACGACGCCCTGCTTGTCCTTGCTGATCTTAATGAGCTTGCCCTGTTCGCAGACGACTTCGCTTTTGCCCTCCTTCAGATCGGCCGCGATGGCCTCGGCGAGGCCTTGCGAGTAATAGACGGAGAAATCCGACAGCTCCACGGCGAGCGCCATGGCGTTCTTCTTGTCAAAGCGAGGTGTGACTTCGATGTAGGCGACGTCGTGAAAGCGAACCTGGCCCTTCTCGACGGCACGGCGATCGAAGACTTCGGGCGGGATGGTCTTCGGCGCAAGGTCGATGCCCTTCTGCTTTGCCTCATCGAGCACAGCGGGGAAAAGGCCCATCTCGAATTCAAAGGCGAGCACATCGACCCGGGACGCGCCGCGCTTGCGGCATTCGGTGATGACCTCCTCGACGAAGAGCCGACCGACGGGGAGATTGATCGAGCCGACGACGACGAGGCGGCCGCCGCTCCTGCCGTGAAAGAAGCCGGCGTCCGGCAGCGGCTCGGCGCGGTAGGCTTTCAGGATGAGTTCGCGGAACTCGCGTTCCTTGCGGGCGAGTGCATCGGCCTTCTTCTTGGCGGAGAGATTGGCGGAGATGTTGAGGTAGGCCTGACGCTCGTAGCGGCCGAGGTTGAGCACCTCGAAGGGGCGGAACGGCTTGCCGGCGGACCTCAGCTCGCGCTGCACCTGTATCAATCGCTTGCGTGTGGTGTGGATGCCGAATTTGCCGAGATCGGTGGCGATCCACTTGCGGCCGAATTTTTCGGCGACGGCAGCGGTGGTGCCGCTGCCGCAGAAGAAGTCGGCGACGAGGTCACCGTCGTTAGTGTTCGCCTGGACGATGCGCTCAATCAATGACTCTGGCTTTTGCGTCGGATAACCAATGTTCTCGGGATTCGCTCCAAGCACATGGTTTACCTCCCAAACATCGCGCATTGGGGCACCCGCAGAAGCTTCGTCTAGGACAACCTTCGTTGTCTCACCTCGAACTTTCATACCACCGAAGCGCTTCAATGTCGCCTCCGACAGCTCTTGGAACTGTTGATTCCAAATCGTCTTCTCCGTCTTGCCGTACCAAAAGATTGTGTCGTGGCTGCGCTGGAACATTGGCGACTTCGCGGGCCAACGACGATAATGCCAGATGATCTCATTCTTGAAACAATCGCGGCCAAAGACTTCGTCCATCACTGACCTGATGAAACTGCTAACACGCCAATCGCAGTGCACATAGACGCTCCCTTCCGCGTGCATCAAATCCCGCATCAGAATCAGCCGCTCGTAGATCATCGCGATGAATGAATCCGCGCCGCGGCCCCAGGTATCGCGATAGGCGATTTGTTCGAGGAGGTTCGGCTCCTTGTGGAACGTCTCTCCGCCGATCTCGATGTCCATGGAGAAATCGGCGCCGACGTCGAAGGGTGGATCGATGTAGATGAGGTCGGGATTGAACCCTCGGCGTGCTCCCTGACCTCCGCGCTCAAGTGGATTGGCCCTGAATCCATGGCTGCAGGCGAAAAACGCTCTGATCTGTTCTGAGCTTTGTCGCCTGAAACTATGTAGCCTTGAATCAGAACGACGGGCCCGAGCACCGGTTTTCACGGGTCAGGAGACCCGTGCCACGCCGCTGATTGGAACGCCCAAAGCGCCCGGGCTCTTCGTGACTTCGCGTCTTCGTGGTAAACCGATTTGGTCCGACCCGAAATCGAAAATCCCCTCACTCGTCCGGCATGCCCCACGCACCGGCGGCGACGAGCCGGCGCTTCATCTCGGGCGAAACGGGGACCGCGCCGTATTCCTTTAGTCTCTGCCGCAGTTCGGTGAGGTTTTTCGCCAGCCGGGCTTTCTCTGCGGCCGGTACATTCAAGAAAGAATGCTTAACCCGGATAGGCTTCGTGGTGGGCTTTGAAGTGGTCGATCGCATGGTCGAGTGCCTGGTTAAGGGTGAATTCGCGGAGCCAGAGTTTTTCGCGGAGATTTCCGTGCGGGGTGAGCAAGTCCTGGTGCGCCACACCGTGAGCCGTATCGAAGCGGGAAAGAATGCGATCTCCGTCCGGTCCGCAAGTCATCAGCCGGACGACGAACGAGACGACTTCGCCCTGCACGGTCACGAAGTCCACCGCGATGTAGCGTGACTCGTTGATCCAAATGACGAAGGCCTCGTGACCCATCCGGCGATCGCAAACAGTAAGAGGATTTTCACCAGCAAGCAGTGCCCCTAAATCAAGGGGCCGAGATGGACGGGCCGGGATAACCGCGAAGGCACGAGGCAGGGCGGGGTGGTGGGCGGAAGCCGGATTGAGTCTTCGGAAACCGACTCTCGCTCACGACGCCATGACGGATTGGCTCCTGAGATCCTGGCTTCAGGCTCAACTCGCTCGGTAACGACCGGATTTTTTGAGCCTGAAGCCAGGAAGCTTTGAATCGAACCCATGCGGTCGGGCACTTGTAGGGCGCAAACGGCGACAGGTGCGACTTTCGGTTTGGGCTCTCCGCGCACTCCGTGACCTCTGCGTTCAAACGGTTTGCTCCGGGCCAAGATCAGAGCCGCCAGGCAGTAGCCTCTTCGTGCCTTCGCGTCTTCGTGGTGAAACGGTTTGGTCCGACTGAAGACGCCACGCGACTCGATCCGCCCTGCGGGCACCCGGTACTCAGAGAGGTGAATTAGGCTCCGAATCGCGGGGCGGAAGCCGGATGAGGAGCAGCAGCGCGATGCAGATCAGCAGGCAACCCGTGGTCGAGGTGAAGATGCGACTCATGTCCACGTGGCGATCGCGCAGAAAGCCGACCAGGTAGATCATGACCCCGCCGGTGAAGCAGGAGAACGCGCCGATGGTCCCGATCCCGGTGGCACGATACCGCGGATCCACGATGAGGCACACAATCGGCACCAGGTTGACGTCAAAAAAATTCCGGCACACCCCGAACATCACCAGCCACGCGAGGGCGAAGAACAGCGTGTCGGACTGCGCGCAGAGGAGCATCGCGGGAATCGCGAGGCTCAGGCCGACGACGGGGACATAGATGTGACTCCGAAGATTCGTCCGGCTCCACCGGGCGGTCCAGAAGCTGCCGAGCACCATTCCGGCAATCGTCGAACCGTTGAGGTACCCCGTGGCGGAAAAGCCGGCGGCACCCTGCGACAACCCGAAGTGTTCGCCGATGTAGGTGGGCAGCCAGCCGATGATGATCCAGCCGCTGGCTCCGAGCATGACGACGCAGGCGAGCTGGAGCCGGTAGTTTCGACTCGCCCAGAGACTGGCGAGTGCGGCGCCGAGTCCGATCTTTTCGGTCGGCGGCTGGCTGGCCGGCTTCTCCTCCGCGGCGACGGTTGGGGCGTCTCGCAACAGGAACAGCAGGACAAAGCCATAGAGTAGTCCGGGAATTCCCAGCGTCGTAAATGCCATCTGCCAGGAATATTTTTCCGCCAGCCAGCCCCCGAGCCCGCCGAGCATCATGCCCGCGACCATGCCAGTTTGATGTGCGCCGAGGGCGACCGTTCGCGTCGGCCCGCGGTGATAGTCGGCGATGAGCGCCATGGCCGCCGGCACGTAGCAGGATTCGGTGATCCCGAGGAGCACGCGCATCGCCAGAAGTTGGGGGAACGTCTGCACCTGGGACGTCAGGCAGGTCGTCAGCGACCAGGCAAAGAGCGAGGCGAGGATTACCCAGCGGCGGGAAAAGCGATCGGCGATGAAGCCCGCGATGGGATTCATCAGCCCGTACACCCAGAGGAACACCGAGGTGAGCAGGCCGTACTGCGCTTCGCTCATCGGAATCGCGCCGACGAGGGACCCGTGCATCGTCGTGACCATCGTCCGATCCACGAAGTTGATGAACGCCACCAGCCACAGCAGCGCCACCGTCAGCCAGGCGCGCGGGGGCAGGGGAAACGCGGGAGTCATGAGGGCGGGACGGGGCGGAAAGCCGTCGAATTGGGTCGAAGGGTAGCATCCGGCCCGGCGGGTCACTACCTGTATTCGGCGTATCGCCGCGGTTTTTGGACACGGCCCCGCCCGATGAATCGATTTGCGCCGTCTGAAAACTCCAACCGACGCACCCCGCCTTGCGGGCACCCCTCTGGTAGAGGGGATCTTTGTCCGGAAGCGGCTGGAGCACTTTCAAAAAATCTATTGCCGGCCAATTGACCACTGACGGATTTCGCCAACGGCGAAATCTGGATGGCGGCTTCGGCTAATCGCCTTCGCGCTAAAGCTGGGCCCGCTAACAGCGGGCGGGATGAAAAAGCCCCTGTTCAAGGCCAGGCCCTCGGCTGTGATCAGCAGCCGCCGGAGTTTTGAGCCAGGGCCGATTAGGCGGAGGCACTCGAATCAGATTTCGCCGTTGGCGAAATCGTTAGTGGTTCACCCGCTGGTCGGCGTTGGGAAGTTCCGTGCACTCGGTGCCTCGGTGTCTCGGTGGTGAAAAATCTGGGATGAATGTCGAAAAAAAGGCGGCCCGAAATCGGGCCGCCGGGAGAACGAGAAAGACCCGCCTTCGCCCACCTTCGCCAAGGCTACGGTGGGCACGCTTACTACTTACCTGTATTCTTCGCCGGTGATCGCGTTGATGATTTTGAAGTTCTCGACGTGGTAATTGAGGTCGGCCCTAAACGCCAACTTCACGCCGAAGAGCTTCTCCATCCGCACGAGCAGGTCGGCGTCCTCGCTGCGGAGGCGCTCGAGGATGCTCGGGTGCACCATCACGCGCAGCGAGTATTCCTTGCCGTCGTTGCGGAGCTGCAGGCGGCGGACGACCGAGCTCAGCTTGCGCTGGAGTTCGACCGACATCGTCGTCGCGCTCTTCACGATTCCGCGGCCGCGGCAATACGGGCAGTCCGTGTATAGATTGGACGAGAGCGACTCCTGCTGCCGCTGGCGGGTCATCTGCATGATGCCGAGCTGCGAGATCGGGAGGATGTGGTTCTTCGCCTTATCGGTCGACATGAGCTCGACCATCTTCTCGTAGATCGCGTTGCGGTGACGCCGCTCCTTCATGTCGATGAAGTCCATGACGAGCAGGCCGCCGAGATTGCGGAGCCGGATCTGACGCGCGATTTCCGCCGCGGCCTCGAGATTCACGGCGTAGATCACGTTCTTCTCGTCGCCACCGCGGTTCTTGTGGGAGCCCGTGTTGACGTCGATCGCGATGAGCGCCTCGGTTTCGTCGATGATGATTTCGCCGCCGGACGGGAGCGGGACCTTGCGCTGGCCGGTCTGCTCGATCTGGCGCTCGATGTTGAAGCGCTCGAAGATCGGAATGCTGTCCTTGTAGAGCGCGATCTTGCCGGCGGAACGCTTCGAGATCTGCGCGACGAGCTTCTGCGTGCGCTCGTGGTCGTCCTTGCTGTCGATCAACACGCGGTCGACGTCCTCGGTGAGGAAGTCGCGCACGGTGCGCTCGACGACATCCGGTTCCTGATAAAGGCAGGCCGGGGCGCGGTCGCTCTGCATCTTGGCCTGAATGTTTTCCCAAGTCTTGAGCAGGATGTGGAGGTCGCGGACGAAATAGCGGGCCTTCTTGCCTTCGCCGGCGGTGCGGACGATCACGCCCACGCCCTCGGGAAGGGTGAGTTCGTTGATCAGCGTCTTGAGCCGCTTGCGCTCGGCGAGGTCCTCGATTTTGCGCGAGATGCCGCAGCCGTCACTGAACGGCGTGAGGATCAGGTAACGGCCGGGGATGGAGAGATTCGTCGTGGTGCGCGGGCCCTTCGTGCCGATGGGACCCTTGGTGACCTGGATGACGATTTCGCTGCCGGGCGGGTAGAGCTGGGGGATGTCCTTGACCGTCGGCTCGGCGGTGGGCCGGGCGGGGGCGTTTTTCTTCTTGTTCACGCGCACGACCTCGACCGAGGAGTCGGCGGCGGCCGGGAGCATGTCCCAGTAGTGGAGAAACGCGTTCTTGGTGTAGCCGATGTCGACGAACGCGGCCTTCAGGCCGGGATCGAGATTCTTGATCCGGCCCTTGTAGATGCCGCCGACCATCCGGTTGTCGGACTCGCGCTCGATCTCGAACTTCTCGAGGCGTCCATCGACGAGGAGAGCGACCCGCTTCTCGAGCGGCTCGGAATTGATGATCAGCTCCCGATAAGCGCCTTTTTCCTTCTGGAACACGGCGAGAATCTTCTGGAGGAGCGGTCGGTTCTTCGAACGTTCGGCGGCGCCGGCCTTCAGCTCGGCATTATCGATGTGAACCGTCTCTTTGGGAGGCGGCGGGTTGACGAGTTCCTCGTCATATTTTTGGGCGACGTCCGGTGGGACGGCGGAGGGGGGCTGCGATGAATCGCTCATGTCGGGTGTGGCGTGGGTTGGACCCGGTGACCCCAAGTGCGGCAGGTTGCTGCGCAGGAAATTCTGGCAGGGCGGTCAATGACGCTGGGGATTTCATGTGAAATCCTTCCTGAAGCGCCAGACGCTCTGGACCAGTCCTTGAAGCAAACAGCAACTGAGCACAAAGGAGCCACCGTAGCTGATGAAGGGAAGCGGTATGCCCGTAATGGGCACCAGCCCGATGGTCATGGCGATGTTCACGAACACATGCACCGCGAAGAGCACCGTCACGCCAATGGCGATCAGGATGCCGAGTCGGTCCCTTGCGGAACCAGCGATGCGAATGCCGTTGAACAACACCAAACCAAACAGGCCCAGGACCGTAAGGCTTCCCAGGAATCCTTTCTCCTCGGCGATGACCGAGAAGATAAAATCGTTATGTGCGACGGAGCGGGGCAGGTAACCCAACTGGGCCTGCGTGCCCTCCGTCCAACCCTTGCCACCGAGACCGCCGCTGCCGACGGAAATCAATGACTGGGCAAGGTTATACGCGACGCCGGTGCCGGTGGGATCCACCTTTTCCGGGGCCGCAAAGGCGAGGATCCGATTCCGCTGATAATCGTGGAACGGCAGGATCGGATTGCCGTCGTTCTCGAATTTGCCCCGGTCCGAGACGTAACTGTACCCGTGGTTGTCCATGAACCGCACATAGCGGGTGGAATCGAGGGTGACCAAGCCCACCAAGACTAGGAACGCGCCGAGCGCCCCGACGAAAAAACGCGGGGATAGCTTCGAAACGTACAACATCGAAAACACCATGGGGGGCAGAACGATCACCGATTTAAGGTCGGGTTGGAGCAGGATAAGAAACATGGGAATTCCTACCGCAAGGGCCAATTTCCCCAAGGTGCCCAACGACTGCCGAACCGTGCCGATTTTCGAGTGCACCAGCACCGTCGCGGTGATCAGGAGGACCGCGATTTTGGCGGTTTCCGAGGGTTGATAGGTCCCGAGCGGGCCCAGCGGAATCCAACGGCTGGCCCCCCACCGCTCGGCCGCCTCACCCCCGACGCCCGGCACAAGCACGACGACGAGCGGCACCAGGCAGGCGGCATAAATCCAATGCGAGACACTCAGCCAGAACCGGTAGTCCGTGAGCGAGACCGCGGTATAAAGCACTCCTCCCATGATCAGATACACGATTTGCTTGAACCATTCCTGCCGCAGGAGCCCGAGGAATCCCTCGCTGGCCGATCGCGGGACCGAAAACTGGGCGGAATAGATGAAAGCGACCCCGAAAACGCTGAGCCCGAGCAGCGCCAGCGGGGTCAGGAGGTCCCACTTGCCGCGCGTCGTCGACTTGAAGACGCTGAGGTAATCGGTGGGAGCGGGAAGATTCACGGACGAGGAACGCAGGTCAGCAAAGCCACGCCTCCGGGGCAACGCAAACGTCGGGCGGTCGGTCGGGGAGAAGATAGGATGGCAGGATTTACAGGATACGGATTAGCCCGGTCAGTCATGGAGGGCCGGTGCCCCCACCGGCCAACGTGGAACGTCCGGTCCCCTGGCGGTGAGGGCACCCGCCCTCCATTTTCAAGGGTTCAACCTCAACTCTGCAGCCTCCGAGGACTTTGGCGTTTCTCCGCCGGCTGCCAACTCGGGCGCCGATTCCGCCACCGCCCCGGCACTCCCATTCGCCAGCCCGAGCAGGGTCCAGAACACGACCGCGCCCATTGGTCCTTCCAGCACGACGCCGAAGCAGGCGCTCACCAAAACGATCCAGCAACCGAGCCACTTCCGCGCCACCGTTGCCCCGGCCGCTCCGGCCCGAAGCGCGCGGCTCGTCTTGAAGGCCAGCGCGAGAATCACGCCGAGGAATGCAATCGTGCCGGCGATGCCCATGCGGCCAAAGACGGTAACGAGGATGCTGTGCGGACTCCGGGTCGAAAATTCCTCGTCGTTGTCTGGATAATAGCGGCGCACGAATCCGGCCGCGAGGTCGTGGCCGAAACCGAGTCCGATCCATGGGCTGTCGTCGAACGTCTCGCCGATTACCGTGCTCCACCAGACGAGTCGGAACTGGTTGTTGTCGCCCTTGAACTCCACCTCCGGGCTGGAATAGATCCGCTGGCCGGTGAAGTCGGTCATCGACGCCACGCGCTCAAAGAGTTGATACGCGGGATTCGTCCGGCTCCCGAGTCCGCCCATTGCCATCGCGCCCAGCAGCAGGAGAACGCCGAGCACGCCAGCGATCGCCTGGGTGCGGACCAATGACCATTGGCCGCGCCACACCAGCCAGCCGGTCGCGACGGCGAGTCCGAGCAGCGCGGCGCGATTTTCGCTCACCAGGATTTCCAGCATCGCGAGTACGGCGAGCACAAGCCAGCCGGGATGACGCGTCCGTTCCCAGCGCTCATGGGTCAGAATCACGCCGATGCCGAGAAACGCCGCCGCGAGATCGCTCTTGAGGAAGATCAGCGGTGTCCCGCGCAGTGTGAGCTGGCTGAGAAAGAAATCGGGAAAGCGACGGAAGAGCTCGAACAGCGGCACCAGCAACACCACCGACGCCAGCAGGCACCGGCTGAGGAATCGCTGACGTGGTTCCTCGGCCGCCTGCGACTGCCCGACGAAAAAGAAGAGCGCATAGTAAACCATCGCGAAGTCGCGCAACGCCATCGCCCCGTGGATCCGGACGTCGGGCAGGATTCGGACGCTCCCCACCACGATCCACAGCACGACGGCGAAGTTCAGCAGATCGCGTTGGAAGGGGAGCTGCTTGTGGACCGCCGAGCGCAGCGCGAGCCAGCCGAGGCACAGGGCGAGTCCCGCCTCCGCCGGCAGAATGGGCAGTCCGGGCACGAGGGAAAGCTGGGCGAAGCCGCGGTTGCCGACGATGTAGCCGACCAACAGCCCCCCCACGATCACCGTGTCGAGCGGCACCCGCACGAAGTAGTTCAGGCATGCCGCGGCCGCGATCACGCCGAGCATGACCGCCATGGCATAGCTGCCGTTGGCGATCTGCCACGTGCCGATGGCGGCAAACAGCGCCGCCGCGGCTCCCGCGAGCCGTGCCTTCCACCGCGGATTCAAGGCGCCCATCGAACCCATTTCCTTTCCGGGCGCGAGCACGGCGGTGGGCCGTCGGCTTGCGCTGTTGGGGTGTCCGCCGTTGCATCGATCAATGCCTGTCGTCTCGGTGCTGATGGTCTTTCATCGCGATACGCCCTTCCTGCGGCCCGCGATCGCGAGCGTGCTCGGACAGACCTGGCGGGATCTCGAACTCGTCCTCGTCGACAACGGCACCGGGCTCACCGCCGAGGCGCTGGGTGAAGCCGGACGCGATCCTCGCCTGCGTTGGGTCCGGCTCGCGCGCAACGAGGGCATCCCGCGCGGCCACAATGCCGGCATGGCCGCGGCCCGCGGCGAATTCATTGCGCTGCTCGATCACGACGACCTCGCGCTCCCGGCGCGGATCGAACGTCAGGTCGAATTGCTGCGGACGGATTCGCGGCTCGGCCTGGTGGCATCGCGGGCGGAAACGATCGACGACGCCGGTCGCGTGCTGGGTCCCGAATTCGCCCTGCTGGCTCCCGCGGCGCAGAAGATTTACACGCAATACGCGGCGCCGGTCGTGACGCCGGCGTACACCGGCCGCCGCGAGGTTTTTACCGCGCTGCCCTACCGGGAAATTTTTCCTCTCGCGGCGGACTTCGACTTCCTCGCGCGCGCCGCCGAACGCTGGCCCATGGCGGGAGTCGACGAAGTGCTGTTGCAGTATCGCCGGCACTCCGCGCAGGCGACCCAGGTCCACGCCGTCGCGATCGAGCAAAGCCGGGCTGAGATCCGTTTGCTCACCGCGCGCCGCCGGGCCGGCCGGCCGGAGGGCGAGTTGCCCACGGCGAGTGGCCGCACGGCGCCACCGACCGCCGCCGAGTGTTGCCGGCAGATGGCGCGGCGTTGTCTCGAGGAAGGCTTTGGGCCGCTGGCGCTCTATCATGCGCGCCGGGCGTTCGCGCTGGAACGGAGCGTTGGCTCCGGCCTGCGAGCCGTCGGCTTCGCGTGTCGTGCGTTCCCGCGACTGCGGACGGGAGAGCGGGGGCTCGGGGCAAAGTTATTTCTGCAGGGCCCGCTTCGCGCGCACGGGCTTGCGCCACACTGAGCGTGGCGCATTTGAGATCTGAAATTTGAGAGCGGAGCCAAACCTTGCAGGTCACGTAGGGCGTGGATTCCGGAGTTAAACGGATTGGCGTGGCCCTGTCCGTGAGGACAGGGACTTCTTGATCGCTTCGCCTAAAAGCCGTCCCGCTGTTCACGCAGCGTGCTACCCATGAAAACCGGTCCGGGCTTCGTTCTGATTTTCACGGGGCAGGAGACCCGTGCCACTAGACCCCTGCCACCCGGCCCGTCCTACGTCTCACGCCCCGGCGAGCACACTTCGCCGCGCCATCGTCCGATTCGCGATCCACGGCACGACCGGCGAGGCCCACAGCCAGGCGTTGAGCCAGGTGCCGCCGGCGGCGACGGCGACGAGACCTCCGATCCCGAAACAGAGCGCGCCACTGAGATCGACGACCCCGCATGCCCGCTCCCGCCGCGCGGCGAGGAGCAACACGTGATACAAAACTCCCGTGGCCATCGCGGTCGCCAGGCATCCGGTGCCAAAGACGTACCCGGCGGCGGGCGCGTAGGCGTTGCCGATCAGCGTCCCGATCAGAAGCGGCATCGCGAAATGGAGCGCCGCACTCAGGGCGAGGCCGGCGACGGTAAGCAGGAGCGCAACACGGTCCACGCGGGCCATGAGCTGCCGTCGATCCTCGTTGGTCGCGACCGTGGCCGTGAACCAGCCGGGTTGAAAGAATTGCAGCAGCATGACGCCCAGCATCGACGGCAGCAGCGCGCCGAGATTCGAGGCGAGCACGAATTGTCCCGAGGTCTCGGCCCCGAGGAACCACGCGACGATCCAGCGATGCCAGCCCGCCTGCACCCAGCCGACCGCGGCCAGCAGCATGAACATCGATCCGCCATAGGTCGGTCCGAGGGTCGACGCGCCCGGCGCGTGGGCGGGTTGCCGCCACCAACGCCGGAGCAGAAACGAGGCAACGAACGCGGTGAGAAACGCATGCAGCGTAAACCCGCCGAGTAGTGCGCCGAGGCCCGCGGCCGTGACAACATAAAGCAACGGCGGGGCGAGTGCCCGCGTCGCCGAGCCGAGAGCGGAAAGGACAAAATCCTCCCAATGTTCGCGCGCGCTCTGGAGCAAGGTCTGCGTCAGTTGCACGACGAAGAGCAGGCTGGCGCTGACGAGCAGCGCCGCGGCCAGCAGGACGGGCTGTGACGTCGGCATGGCGAACGCAGCGACGACGGTGGCAAGAACGAGCCAGGGAAACTTCCGTACCGCCGCCCCGAACACGGTGCGCAACACGCCGCCGCGATCCGCCGTCACGGGCCACTCCCGCGATGCAAATTTGATCAGCCCGCCAAAGACGACCGTCATGCCGAGCGGGGTCAGGGTGAGAAACACGCCATAAAGCCCGTAGTCCGCGGGCAGCACCCACCGCGAAGTCAGACGCACGCCAAGGAGCCCGCAGGCCAGGCCGACCGCCTGGCTGGCGAGGATCGGCAGCACGCGCTGGCGGAGATCGCGGGGAGAAATCTTCACGTCAGTTCGGCCGGCGATGCTGGAATGTCGGATTGATTTGGCGATGGATTTCGCCATCGGCGAAATCCACTTGGTTCAGGATTGCCCTCGCGAATGAACGTCGTGCGGATTGGCGTCACCCCCTGCCGTGAATTCCGTCTGCGCCCTCGTCGTCACCTACCATCCGTGGCCGGAGGTGGCGGCTCACGTGGCCACGATTCGTTCGCAGGTGGATCAGGTCGTGGTGATCGACAACGGCTCCGGCCACGACGGCCTGGCGGTGCTGGCAACGCTCGAGGGCCGTCCGGGCATCGAGGTCATCCGCAATCCCGAGAACCGCGGCATTGCCGCCGCGCTCAATCAGGGCGTGGCGTGGGCGCTTGCGCGCGATTTCTCCTGGGTCGCCACGTTCGATCAGGACAGCGAGCTGCCCGCGGACTTCATCGCGAGCTTGCTCGTCGCGCACGCCGCGCTGCCGGAGCGGGAGCGAGTCGCGGTGCTGACCCCGCTCTATCGCGACGCGGAAGGCGGCACGCTCTACTCCGCCGCGGGTCCCGTGGATCGATCCGCGCCGGCCGTCGTGGACGTGAGTGTCGCCGCGACCTCGGGCAACCTGGTGTCGGCGGCAGCGCTGCGGGCGGTCGGCGGCT
>CANJCM010000109.1 GCA_947472765.1 Opitutia bacterium | reverse complement strand
GTCCACGACCGCAGCGGTTATCCGCCCGAGCAGTTTTTCAACCTCACCGGCAACACGAGTCTCGTTTCGCTGCCGGCCCTGATTCAACGCGCCGACTGGGTGATCGCCAATGACAGCGGTCCCATGCACCTGGCCGCCGCGCTCGGCGTTCGCGTGCTGGGCATTTTCGGTCCAACCGATCCGCGACTCTTCGGCCCGTTTCCGCTGAACGCCCCCGGCAACGTGGTGGTACAGGCGCCCGTGGGTGACCTGAAGCTGCTTTCGGCCAAGGACGTCTACTCACGCTTTCAGCGCGCCCGCGCCCGCTTCAAGTAACCGGCTCACGCCACCCTTTTCCTTCCCATGCTCGATCCGAAAATCATCCGCGAGACTCCTGACGTGCTTCGGGCCTCGCTGGCCAAGAAACATCTCGAGCTCGATCTCGACGCCATTCTCGCGATTGACAGTTCGTGGCGCGCCGGCCTGCAGGAAGTCGAGGCGCTGCGCGGAAAACAGAAGGCGGCGAACACCGCCATGGCCGCGCTGCCGAAGGGTTCCCCGGAGTTCGTCGCCAAGGTGGCGGAAATGAAGGCCGTGTCCGCGCAGGCGAAGGAGCGCGAGGCGCAGCTCAAGGTGATCGAGGAAAAATTCCGCGAGGCCATGCTGTCGGTGCCGAATCTCGCCCACGCCAGCGTGCCGGAAGGCCGGACGCCCGAGGACAACGTCGTTTTTTCGCTGCACGGCGCGGTGGACCTCGCCCGGCCGCACGCGGTGCCGCATTGGGAGATTCCGGGCTTCGATCGGCTGTTCGATTTCGCGCGCGGGGCAAAGGTGACCGGCGCGGGTTTTCCCTTCTACGTCGGTGACGGCGCGCGGCTGGTGCGGGCGCTGATCCAGTTCTTCCTCGAGGAAAACACCAAGGCAGGGTACATGGAAATTCATCCGCCGTTCTTCGTGAACGGCGCGAGTGCGACCGCGACCGGCGCGCTGCCGGACAAGGAAGGACAGATGTACGAGACGACGCCGGATCAGCTCTATGCGATCCCGACGGCCGAGGTGCCGGTGACGAATTTCTTCCGGGATGAGATCCTCGACGAGGCCGATCTCCCGGTGCTGCGCTGTGCCTACTCCCCGTGCTTCCGCCGCGAGGCCGGCAGCTACGGCAAGGATGTGCGCGGGCTCAACCGGCTGCACCAGTTCGACAAGGTCGAGATGCTGAAGTGGGTGCATCCGTCGACGAGCTACGTCGAACTCGACAAGCTGCGCGACGATGCCGAGGCGCGGTTGCGCAAGCTCGAGCTGCCCTATCGCGTGCTGCTCATGTGCGGCGGCGACCTCGGCTTTACCCAGTCGAAGAAGTACGATCTCGAAGTGTGGTCGGCCGGGCAGAAGCGATGGCTCGAAGTCTCGAGCTGTTCGAACTTCGAATCCTTCCAGGCGCGTCGCGCGCAGATCCGCTACCGCTCGAAGGAAACGGGCAAGCCCGACTTCGTGCATACCTTGAACGGATCCGGACTGGCGCTCCCGCGCGTGATGTCGGCGCTGCTGGAAAACAATCTCCAGCCCGACGGCCGGGTGAAAATTCCCGACGCGCTCGTGCCTTACTTCGGCAAGGAGTTCCTCAGCTTCAGCGCCTGATCGGGGGGGGGCTCGCAGCGAGGTGGTGCGTCAGGTTCACGAACGCTCGCTCCCAATCTTCCACTGTTTCCCTCCACCAACGGTGTCGTCCGAAGCCAAGTCACCCGTCTGCCGCGCGATCGCATCGCCGGGTCCGGAAAACTTCGCAGCGGCGTGTTCCGAATGTGGAGCAGATGGAGCCTCCGACTTCGGTCACGTGCAGCTCTGCGCTGACTGCTATGCGGTCAAAGGCGCGTGCTGCGCCATCGAAGAGCGCGAGGGGGAGTAGATTAATGAGGTACGGCCCCGGGTACCATTCAGTCGAAGGTAGGGCCGGCGCTTGACGCCGGGCCGCTTCGGGAATGAAGCACCGAGCCTGGCGACGAGCGCCAGCCCTACAACTCATGGAGTGGCTGGCGCATTCCAATGCCCGGCGTCCGCGCATTCTTCGCTCGCGCTCGAATTCGCCGGCGGAAAACTCGGACCGAGCATGAGGACGCGCAGCAATAATAAGATCGATTGGCCGGCCGCCGCCGAGGCTCTGGCGCGGGCGATCCCGAAAGCGCGGCTGCATCCGCGGGTCGTGGTCGCGGCTGACGCGATGGCGCCGCGAGCGGTTTGGGGTGTGGGATTTTCCGGCGGCGCGGATTCGTTGTCGTTGCTCTTGCTGCTGTGGGCACACTGGCCGCGTCGGCGTGCCTGGCTGCGTGGACTGCATTTTGATCACCGGCTCCGGGGCGCGGCGTCGCGAGCGGATGCCACATTCTGTCGGCAAGTTTGCGAGGCGCTCGGCATGCGGTACGTCGGAGGGGAGTGGCCCGGCCGACACCCCAGCGTCAGCGAGGCGGAAGCGCGGGAGGCGCGACTCGGGTTCCTTGGACAGAAGGCCCGCGTCCTCTGGTTCGGACACCACCAGGACGATGTCGCGGAGTCCATGCTGATGCGGCTGGCGCGCGGGAGTGGAGCAGGGGGACTGGCGGCACCGCGGCCGGTGCAGCCGCAGCCAGAAGGTCGGATTCACCTTCGTCCGCTGCTCGATCTAAAGAAGAGCGAGTTGGTCGCCGCGCTGGTCGCGGCCGGGGTCCCCTGGCGCGAGGATGCCTCGAACGAGTCCGAAGATTTTTTCCGCAATCGGATTCGCCGGGAAGTGTTGCCCGCCTGGACGGAGGCGGCGCGCCGCGATGCCGTGGCCGGGGCGGCGCGGGCGCGGGAGTTGATCGAAGAGGACGACGCGGCGATCGAGGCCTGGCTCGGCGAACTGCCGTTGAGGGCCCCACGGGGTGGACTCGCGTTGGGGCCGCTGGCCGGGAAACCACGGGCTTTGCTCCGACGAGCGCTCCATCGCTGGCTGCGTGCGGCGGTGCCGGAATTGGATTTATCCCGGGCCGGCTTTGAGGCGCTCCTGACGTCGGTGGAGCTCGGGAAGCCGACCCGGCACAGTCTTGGCCGCGAAGGTTTTGGTGTAATTGGAGACGGCGTACTGCGATTCGCTCGGGTTGGAAAGACTCGCGGGAAAATGAAGCGGCCGGCCAATTGACTTATCCTGGCGGAACATCCACGTTTCGCCCTCGTCCAAAAACGGAAATGTCCGAACCCGAAAGCAAGAAGTCCCGCCGCGCGCTCAAGAGTCTCCCGCCCGACCGGTTTCAGCCGAAGATGTTGATCTTCTGGCTGGTGCTCGTGGCTGCGGTTCTGGCGTTGCTGTACAACACGTCGAGTATGAACTCGGCGCCCGAGGCCCTGGCCATCCAGGACGTCATCGAGCGCGCCGAGGCCGGCAACATCAAGCAGGACGCCGCCAACCCGGCGACGATGCGTTCCGACATGAGCGGGGGCCGCGACTGGTACGTCGTCATCGGCGAGAGCCGGAAGGATGCGACGTCGCCCTATAAGAAGTTTCGAGCGGCGGGTCGCGTGACTGACGCCAACATGATGCGGCTGCAGCAGTCGAAGCTCTTCGACGAACAGCCGACGCAAACCCTCCTCACTTCGATCGCGGCGCAGGTCATTCCCTTCGTCATCATCATCGGACTGCTCTATTTCCTGTTCGTCCGTCAGCTGCGGCAGGCCGGGCGGGGAGCCCTCAGCTTCGGCAAGAGCCGGGCCAAGCTCCTGACCCGGGACCGGGACAAGATCACCTTTGCGGAAGTCGCGGGTTGCGACGAGGCGAAGGAAGAAGTCTCCGAAGTCGTCGAGTTTCTCAAGGACCCGAAGAAGTTCACCAAGATGGGTGGCCGGATTCCGAAGGGCATTCTTATGGTCGGTCCTCCCGGCACCGGCAAGACCCTCCTCGCCAAGGCGGTCGCAGGTGAGGCGGATGTCCCGTTTTTCAGCATCTCCGGTTCTGACTTTGTGGAAATGTTCGTCGGTGTCGGCGCCAGCCGCGTCCGCGACATGTTCGAACAGGGTCGTAAGAGCGCGCCTTGCCTCATCTTTATCGACGAGATCGATGCCGTGGGTCGCCAGCGCGGCGCCGGTCTCGGTGGTGGCAATGACGAGCGCGAGCAGACTTTGAATTCGCTCCTCGTGGAGATGGACGGCTTCGACACGACCGAAGGCGTAATCATCATCGCCGCAACGAATCGCCCGGATGTGCTCGATAGCGCGCTGCTCCGGCCCGGTCGCTTTGACCGCCAGATTTACGTCGACCTCCCCGACCTCGTCGGCCGCGAGCAAATCCTCCGGGTGCACGCGAAGAAGGTGAGCCTGGCGGAGAACGTCGACCTCTCCGTGATTGCCCGCGGCACTCCCGGTCTCTCGGGTGCAGAGCTCGCCAATCTCCTCAACGAGGCCGCGCTCCTGGCCGCCCGTCGCAGCAAGAAAAAGGTCGAGATGATCGACGTCGACGATGCCCGCGAGAAGGTGCAGTTCGGTCGCGAACGTCGTCGCCTGATGGATGACGAGGAAAAGAAGCTCACGGCCTACCACGAGGCGGGCCATGCCTTGATTCAGGCGGTGCTCGATGACGGCCACATGCCGGTCCACAAGGTGACGATTATTCCGCGCGGCCGCAGTCTGGGTAGCACGATGTTCATCCCGAAGAAGGATGTCCTTACGCACGCCAAGAAGCGGATGCTCGACCAGATTGCCATGGGGCTCGGCGGTCGCATTGCCGAAGAACTGGTCCTCGGCGACATCTCCAGCGGTGCCGCGGGCGATATCAAACAGATCACCAAGATCGCGCGCCACATGGTGTGCGACTGGGGCATGAGTCCGCTCGGGCCGGTCGCGTACGGCGACAACCATGACACCGTGTTCCTGGGGCGCGAAATCACGCGCAACGAGAACGTGTCGGAAGAGACGGCGCGCCTGATCGATCACGAGATTCACCGCATCATCGAGGAACAGTACACGCGCGCCACGCAGATCATCAGCGAACGCCGCTCGGCGCTCGACAAGATCGCCGAGGCGCTGCTCGAACACGAGACGCTGGAAGGCCGGCAAGTCCTCGAGATTCTCCAGTTTGGAGAGATTCGCTCGCCCTTTGCTCCGCCGCCCCCGCCGCCGCCGGTTGATCGGCCGACGGCCAAGAAGGCGCCGGAGAAGCAGGGTTCGGCCGATCCGATCGGCGGGCCCGCTGCTGCGCCGACGCCGGCCTGAGCAGGGACAATTCTTACTTCAAAGGCCGGCCTCCTGAGCCGGCCTTTTTTGTCTCCCCGACCCGGAGCGGTTCCGGTGGATGTAGGTTCGGCCTTCGCCGCAGCCGGCGCCCAATCCCCGGAATCCGAAATCTCCACCCTTGATCTAAGGTTTTCGCGCGGCGAAAACCTTCGGGAATGAAAATCTGCTGCATTGGAGCCGGTTATGTGGGCGGGCCAACCATGGCCATGATCGCGCTCAAGGCGCCGGATATCGAGGTTCGCGTGGTCGACATGAACGCGGCCCGGATTGCGGCCTGGAATTCGGATACGCTGCCGATTTACGAGCCGGGCTTGGATGAAGTGGTGCGGCAGACGCGGGGCCGGAATTTGCATTTCTCGACCGACGTGGCTGGTGGCATCAAGGCGGCCGATATCATTTTCGTGGCCGTCAACACGCCCACCAAGACCTACGGCGTGGGCGCGGGCCGCGCGGCCGACCTGCGGTTCATTGAGTCCGTCGCCCGCACGATCGCGGAGCATGCGAACGGCCCGAAGATCATTGTCGAGAAGTCGACGATCCCGGTGAAGACCGCCGAGACGATCAAGGACATCCTCGCGGCCAACGCGCGTGGACATCACTTCGAAGTGCTGTCCAACCCCGAGTTTCTCGCCGAGGGCACCGCGGTTCCGGATCTCATTGCGCCGGATCGCGTCCTCATTGGCGGCGAACGCACTCCGGGCGGGGAGAAGGCGATCCAGAAGCTTGTGGACGTTTACGCTCATTGGGTGCCGCGCGAGCGGATCATCACGACGAATCTCTGGTCGTCGGAACTCTCGAAGCTCGTCGCGAACGCGTTTCTCGCGCAGCGCATCTCGTCGATTAATTCAATTTCGGCCCTCTGTGAAGCGACCGGCGCGGACGTGGACGAAGTCGCGAACGCCATCGGCAAGGATTCACGTATTGGGCCCAAGTTCCTGAAGGCATCGGTCGGCTTCGGCGGATCCTGCTTTCAGAAGGACATCCTGAATCTCGTCTACCTCTGCGAGCACTTCGGCCTGCCGGAGGTTGCTAGTTATTGGGAGGCCGTGGTGAAGATGAACGACTGGCAGAAGCGTCGCTTCGCCAACAAGATTGTCCGTTCGCTCTTCAATACGGTGGCCGACAAGAAAATCGCGGTGCTCGGTTTCGCGTTCAAGAAGGACACGAACGACACGCGCGAGTCGGCGGCGATCTCGGTCTGCCGCGACCTGCTGGCGGAGCAGGCCCGGGTCATCGTGTACGATCCGAAGGTGCCGGCCGCGGAGATCAAGGCGGACATTCTCGGCAAGGGCGTGGAGAATCCGCGCCTCGCGATCGCGAGTTCCGCCTACGAGGCGGCCCGGGGAGCGCACGCGATCGCGGTGGTGACCGAATGGGATGAGTTCAAGCAACTCGACTACCAGCGGATTTTCACAGGCATGGAGCAGCCGGCCTTCGCCTTCGACGGACGCAACATCCTTGATCTCGCGAAGCTTCGCGCGATCGGCTTCCGCGCCTCGGGGATCGGGCGCTGAGTGTCACTCGGCATTGGGAATTCGCCGCCCGGCGTTCAGGGGAGCAGGCTTACGTTCCCAGTGCCGTCTTGTACAGTCGCGGCACACGCTTCGTCACGGACGTCAGCGTTTCCCAGGGGATGCTGTCCGCGGCGCGGCTGAATTCCGTCAGTGAAATCTCCTGTCCGTTTTGCCGGCCGACGAGGATGACCTCGTCGCCGCCGGCCACGCCGGGCACTTCGGTGACGTCGACCACGGTTTGATCCATCGTGATCCGGCCGAGCACCGGGCAACGCTGGCCGCGAATCAGCACCTGCCCGCGGTTGCTGGCCGCGCGCGGCAGGCCGTCGGCATAACCGGCCGAGAGGATCGCGACCGTCGTGTCGCGACGCAGCACATGCGTGCGACCGTAGCTAATTGAGGTGCCGGCGGGCAGTCGCTTCACCAATGCGACCCGGGTGTGGAAGCTGAACACGGGTTCGGTCCGTACCTGCGCGAGCATCGAGTGCGGGTGGGGCAGAATGCCGAATTGGAGCAGGCCGACGCGGACCGCGTTAAACGCACTCGCTCCGGGAAGGCTCTCGAGCCCCGCGCTGTTATCCGCGTGGACAAAGATCTGACCGAGTGGAAGTCCGGGCACGCGTTCGAGCGCGGCGAGGAAGCGGCGGCGCTGCTCGGCGGTGAAGGCGGGATCGTCATCCGGGCTCGCGAAATGCGTGAAGACGCCAGCGAGCCGCAGGTGCGGCGCAGCCGCGAGCCGGGTAAACAGCCCCGGTGCCTCCTCGTGCCAGACTCCGGTCCGGCCCATGCCGGTGTCGATTTTGACGTGCACGGAAATCGTGCGACCGGCCGCAGCCGCCGCGGCCTCGAAGCGCAACACTTCCTCCGCGCTCGAAACGGTCGCGGCGAAGTCGCTGTCGACCAACGCGACTTCCTCCCCCGGCAGCAGCGGGCTGAGAATTAGAATGGGCCAGCCTGGACCGAGTTCACGCAGCGCCGTGGCCTCGGTGACATTGGCGACGGCGAAGAGATCGGCGCCGGCGTGCATGAGGCGGCCCGCGATGTGATGGAGGCCGTGGCCGTAGGCGTCCGCCTTCACGACCGCGACATAGCGCATGTGCGGTGGCAGCGAGGCGCGGATGAGCCGCAGATTCCGTTCGAGGGCGGCGAGATTAATCTCGGCCCAGCAGCGAAGCGGCAACGAAGAGGAATGGCTCATGGCGGAGCCGGCGCCCGATGGATCTGCGGAGTCCAGGTGACATAGGCCGGTTCCTCGCTGAGAAATGCATCCGGGGCCGGGGCGGGATGGAGCAACTCGATGGTTTCAACCTTGGGCCAAAGCGCGGCCAGATCGTAACCCGTGCTCGTCACCTTCGATGGTAACGGCGCCCAATGGCGGAAGTGTTCAGGCATCACGCAATCGGCGGGCAACTCGGCCGTCATCACACGGCGCAACCCGCGTCCGGTCTGGTAAAGGTGCCACGTGTCGCGGCGCGCATCGACCAACACTCCGGTCTCGGAACGGCCGAGGGCCTCCGCGACCAGCGCGAGACTTGAGTAGGAAAAAACCGGCCGGTCCTGCAGCAGTGTCCAGGTGCGCAAGGCCATCGCGACAGTGCGAATACCGAGGATCGAACCGGGTCCATCGCAATAGACAAAGGCGCCGGCCTGCCCGACGTCGGCGCCGAGTGCCTTGATCGCGGCAAAGAGACCCACGCCCGCCTCCGCGTCCGACTTCTGCCAGCGGGCCTGACCGGCTTCGAGCCAGCCCACCTGGATGAGTGAAGACGCCGCGTCCAAGAGCAGCACGGGGCCGTGCGCGGTCAGGACTTGGCGGAGGCTCGGCATCGTCGCAGTGAGATGGGTGCGGGAAAGCGGGAGGTCAATCCGAGGCGAGGACTGGAAGAACCGGGTTCCTTGATCGCAAAGGGCGCAGAGGTGAAAGGAGGTTGCAGCGGAGCCGATCCAGGTTGATCGCAAAGGTGCGGAGCCGGAGGGAGGTTAATTCAATCCCCGATGCAGACGTCCAAGAGCACGGGCACGATAACGATCACGAGCAGGAGGAAGGAGGCACGGAAGGCAGGCGGGCGTTCCCACGGAAACGGCATTGACCACCCCCACTCGCGGCCTAGCGTGGCCGATTCCTTTAACATCACCTCGTCCGAATTTACCGCTGTGAATGTCCAACTGAACAACGTTTCCGCCACCCGCAAGACCCTCGTCGTGACTCTCGACGCGGCTGAAGTCGATGCGGAGCACTCGGCTGTAGTCGCGGAGATCTCCAAGTTCGCCCGCATTCCCGGCTTTCGTCCGGGCAAGGCCCCGGCCGCGATGGTCGCCCGCCGTTTCGGCAAGGAGATTGCCGACGAATTCAAGCAGAAGGTCGTCGGCCGCGCGTATCGCGACGGACTCGAGAAGGAAAAGATCGACGTGCTGAACGTCGTCAACGTCGAGGAGGGCAAAATCGAGGCCGGCCAGCCGGTTTCCGTGACCATCACGCTCGACGTGCGGCCGGAGTTCGCCGTGCCGGACTACAGCAATCTCAAGACCGAGGTCGCTTCGGTCGAGGCAACGGACGCCGAGGTCGAGGACATCATCCAAGGCCTCCGCGCGGAGCGGGCCGACTTCAAGCCGGCCGAGCGTCCGGCCCAGAAGGGTGACTACGTAAAGCTCGGCTACGAGGGCACCATCGAGGGCAAGCCGATCGTGGACCTCGCGCCCGAGAAGCAGCTCTACGGCAAGGCCCCGCAGACATGGGAAGAAGTCGAAGGCGCGCAGGAAGGCGTCATTCCCGGTTTGGGCAAGCAGCTCGTCGGCGTGAAGACCGGCGACAAGAAGGATGTCACCGTCACTTTCCCGGCCGAGTTCGCCGCGGTGCCGGCGCTGGCGGGCAAGACGGCGACCTATCAGGTCGACATCCAGGAGATTCGCGAACGCGTGCTGCCCCCGATTGATGCCGAGTTTTTCAAGGCGAACCAGGTCGATGACCTCGCCGGTCTGCAGTCGCAGATCCGGACGAACATGAAGATGCAGAAAGAGCATCAGAACCGCGTGGCGCAGCGCCGCCAGGTGACGGATCAGCTTGCGGCGGCCGTGGATTTCCCGGTGCCGGACTCGCTGGTCGAGGCCGAGACGCAGGGTGTGCTCCGTCAGTTCATCGAGGAGAACATGCGCCGCGGAGTGCCGCAGGAGCAGTTCGAGAAGGACAAGGTCGAGCTGTTCGCCAGCGCGCGCACGGCGGCGACCAATCGCGTGAAGCTCCAGCTCATCCTCGCGAAGATCGCCGAAGCCGAAAAGCTCACGGTCACTAACGACGATCTGAACAACTGGCTCTACCGCGAAGCGTCCCGTTCGGGCCAGAAGCCGGACAAGCTGGCGAAGGCGCTGGGCAGCGATCGCGATCAGCTCCGTTCGGTCCAGCAATCCATCATTTTCGACAAGGCGGTTGATTTTCTGGTGTCCAAAGCTAAGGTGGTCGACGCTCAGCCGAAGGCTTGAGCGGTCCACCAACCAACACCACGTGAGCTCCTACTACATTCCGACGGTCTGGGAAAACACCGGACGCGGCGAACGGCAATGGGACGTCTTCAGCCGGCTGCTGAAGGACCGCATCATCTTCATCGGCACGCCGATCGATGACGGGGTCGCCAATGCCGTCATAGCACAGATGCTCTACCTCCAGATGGAGGACGCGAAGAAGGACATCCACCTCTACATCAATTCCCCCGGCGGCGTGGTGACGGGTGGGATGGCGATCTACGATACGATGAACTTCCTGCAGTGTGACATCGTCACCTACTGCATCGGGATGGCTGCGAGCATGAGCACGGTGTTGCTGGCTGCGGGTACGAAGGGGAAGCGTTTCGCCCTGCCGAACAGCCGGGTCATGATTCACCAGCCGAGCGGCGGCGCCGGCGGCCAGGCAGCCGACATCGTCATCGCGGCCCGGGAGATTCTCCGCTGGCGCAAGACGCTGAACGAGGCCCTTTCGCGGCACACGGGTAAGACGGCGGAGCAGATCGAGAAGGATTCCGACCGTGACTATTATCTGAGCGCCCCCGAGGCCAAGGAGTACGGCATCGTGGATCACGTCGTGGCTTCGACCCGCGAGGCCCAGACTGTCGTGCAGACGGCGGCCTGAGCGGTCTCGACCCGTTTAGGGGTAACTCCGACCTCGACTCAGTCTGGGCCCCTCGCAGTCTCCGGCCATGGCCAAATCCGCGCGCATGACGCTGTGCTCGTTCTGTGGCAAGTCACAGGCCGAGGTGAAGAAAATCATCGCCGGGCCGGGCGTTTATATCTGCGACTCGTGCGTCAACGTCTGCAAGACGATCATCGACCGCGAAATCAAGGCACCACCGGTCGATGCCAAGCCGGCCATCCGGTTGATCAAGCCGTCCGACATCAAGAAGACACTCGATGACTACGTGATCGGCCAGGATCACGCGAAGAAGGTTTTATCGGTCGCCGTCTACAATCACTACAAGCGGCTGATGTTCGACGCCGGCCAGTCGAAGGACTCGGCGGCGCTGTCGCCCGAGTTCAGCGAAGTCGACGTCGAGAAGAGCAACATCCTCCTCGTTGGACCGACGGGCTCTGGCAAGACCCTGCTGGCGCGGACGCTCGCGAAGATTCTCGATGTGCCCTTCGCCATCTCGGATGCCACCACGCTGACCGAGGCCGGCTATGTCGGTGAGGATGTCGAGAACGTCGTGCTGCGCCTGCTCCAGGCCGCGAATTACGACGTCAAGAAAGCGGAGTGCGGCATCATCTACATCGACGAAATCGACAAGATCGGCCGCAAGACGGAGAACGTCTCGATCACGCGCGACGTTTCGGGTGAGGGCGTGCAGCAGGCGCTGTTGAAGATTCTCGAGGGAACGACCTGCAACGTGCCGCCGCAGGGCGGGCGCAAGCATCCGAATCAGGAATATATCCAGATCAACACGTCGAACATTCTCTTCATTTGCGGCGGCGCCTTTGTCGGTCTCGATGCGATCGTGCAGCGCCGGATGGGTTCGCGGAGCATGGGCTTCAGCTCGATTACGGCGCAACAGGAGGTGGCCCTTGGGCCCGAGTTGATGATGAAGGCGCTGGCTCCGGAGGACCTGATTCGGTTCGGCATGATTCCCGAGTTCATCGGCCGTTTGCCGGTGGTTTCGGTGCTCGATCAGCTCGCGGTCGAGGACCTGGTGAAGATTCTCCTCCGGACGAAGAACGCGATGGTGAAGCAGTATTCGAAGCTCTTCGCGATGGACGGCGTGCGGTTGAAGTTCACGTCGGACGCAGTTCGGGCGATTGCGCGCAAGGCGATCGAATTGAAGACCGGTGCCCGCGCCCTCCGCGCCATCATGGAAAACATGATGCTCGAGGTCATGTATGAGCTGCCGCAGCGCGACGATGTCACCGAAGTCGTGATCGACGCGGCTGTGGTGGCCGGACGCCGGAAGCCGACGTTGCGCCGGACGGGCAAGACCGAACCGAAGCAGAATGCGGCGTAAACGGCGCAGCGCCGTTTACTGACGAAAATGCCGGAGGCATTTTCGGGGGACTGGGAGTTTGTGACCGGCGGAGCTCCTCCATGCCCGGGCGGCCATCCTAATCCTAGTCCGACTTGACCTTGCCCCGGCGATGGCAGGCCAAGGCGAGGACAACCAAGCCAACCAGAGCCCCCCAAGTGGATGGTTCTGGGATGGCGGAAACGTAAGTTCCGAAGGCATAGCCATCGAGAGCGAGGCGGGCGTTGATTTGTCCAAAATAGGCCGGAATCAGGACGTCGATGGTTTGATCCGGCGAGGCATCGACGATCGCTGAATGCGTACCGATTAAGGCCAGACTGCCGCCTACGCCGACGAAGGAGGGACTGCCGGAGTCGCCCGATGCGCCCTGAGTCTGGCCGGTCACGGCGTCGTAATCGGTGATGAAGACCACATTGTCTGCCGTGCCGTTGCCGGTGCCGAACGGCAGCATGTCCACGACTCCGGCGGCATCGATGGTGTTGAGCCCGGCACGTTGCCCCGCGCCAAAGGAAGCGACGGTCAGTCCCAGGTAGTCGCTGACGGAGTTCAGGAGCAGCGTCGGGAAGTAATTCACCTGATCGCCGGGTGCGATTGGCGCCGTCAGCCGTACGATCTTGAGGTCGGTGTTAACCCCGGCGGAGTGCAGCACGGTGTAGCTGCTGTCGACCGTGTAACTCTGCACCGTGCCTGTGAGACTGAGGAAGCTCACGGTGGTACCCGCGCTCACATGGGCGGCGGTGAGGAGGTGTTGGGGCGAGATTAGCGTCACGCCAAAGTTGCCACTCGTCCAACCCAGCCCCGAGAGGTCGTAGCCCGCGAGGAAGAAGGATGGGTTTACGACGGGACTATTCGGGAAACCGGAGGAAAATCGCTCGTTGGCGGCGGCGCTGTAATTGAAAACGTCGAGAGCGCGGGCTGCGGGCAACGCCGCCAGCACAAAGAGGAGAAACGCGGTCGCAAAGCGATGCATCGGCTTGGAGGGAATCGGGCCTTTCGCGCTCAAAATCAACCCCAAGGTTTTTGCGGAGCAAAAACCTACCAGTGCCCGTAGTCGCCCTTTTCGAGTCCGCGGGCGAATTCGACCAACAACTGGACCGTCCGTTCGACGTCCTCGAGGTCGACCATTTCGCTCGGCGTGTGCATGTAGCGCAGCGGAATGCTGATGAGGCCGGTGGCGACGCCGCCGCGACCAAGCTGGAGGGCGCGGGCGTCGGTGCCCGTGGGACGCGGATCCGCCTCGAGCTGGTAGGGAATTCGCAGCTTGCGCGCGGCCCGGACCAGGCGCTCGTAGACCTTCGGATTGATGTTCGCGCCGCGGCACAGCACGGGTCCGCCGCCGAGTTTAACCTCGCCGAAACGGCGGTTGTCGCAATCCGGGTGATCCGTGGCGTGGCCGACATCGACCGCAATCGCGAGGTGGGGGTTGACCGCGTAGGCGGACGTGGTGGCGCCGCGGACGCCGATTTCCTCCTGGGCGGTGGCGACGCTCACCACCTTCGCAGCGAACTTTTTCCGTTCGCGCGAGAGCCGGATGAGGGTCTCGCCGACGACATACGCGCCGACCTTGTTGTCGAAGGCGCGCGCGGCGCCGATGCTGCCATTGATGAGCTCGAACTCATGGTCGTAGGTGGCCACGTCGCCGATGGAAACGCGCGCGAGGGCTTCGCTCTTGGAGCCCGCGCCGATGTCGATCCAGATTTCGTGCTTCTTCGGCACCTTCTTCCGGTCCTCGTCATCCATGAGATGAATGGCGCGTTTGCCGGTGACACCCTTGATTGTGCCGGCGGCCGTCTGGATGATCACGCGGCGACCTGAGATGACGCTGAGGTCGTGGCCGCCGATCGTGTCGAAGTAGAGGTAACCGTCCTTGTTGACGTAGGTGATGATGAGCCCGAGTTCGTCCATGTGACCGGCGAGCATCAGGACGGGATCTCCCTTGGGGTTCACCGTGGCGATCCGGTTGCCGAGGGCGTCGCCCGTGTAGGAATCGGCGACCGGTTTGACGTGCCGGTCGAAGACCGCCTGGGCTTCACTCTCGTAACCGGATGGCGAGCGGGCGTGGAGGAGTTCGACGAGAAAACGGGGCACGGAATAGGTCGCCATGGGTTTTAGTCTCGCGCCGTGCGGCACCGGCGCAAAGCGTTTTTGCACATGACGATTTATCCTGCCATCGACATCAAGGGCGGCCGCTGTGTGCGGCTGCTCCAAGGGCGCGCCGATCAGGAGACGGTCTACGGCGAGAATCCCGCGGTGGTGGCCGCGGAATTCCGGGCGGCGGGCAGCGAGTGGGTGCACGTCGTCGATCTCGACGGCGCCTTCACCGGCGAACCGCGCAACCTCGCGGCGGTGGAGGCGATTATCGCCGTCGGGATGAAAGTGGAGCTGGGCGGCGGCCTGCGCACGCGGGCGGCGGTCGACCGGGTGCTCGCGGCGGGTGTCAGCCGTGCGGTGATTGGAACACGGGCGGCGGAGAGTGAAACGTTCATCACCGAACTCGTGGCCGCACATGGTGCCCGGATCGCCGTGGGAATTGACGCCAAGGACGGCAAGGTCGCGGTCAAAGGCTGGGTCGACACCACCGG
>CANJCM010000108.1 GCA_947472765.1 Opitutia bacterium | reverse complement strand
TATCTCGCCGACATGACGGCCCAGGTGCGCGCGGGGATCGCCGCTGGCAAGACGGCGGATCAGCTCGCCGCGCAGATCGATCTGTCGAAACACCAGCCGTGGGGTGCGAGCCGCGCGGCGAATGCGAGTTCGGTCCGGGCGATCCATCGCAATCTGTCGCAGAAAGCGAAGTAACTGTCCTCCGCTTTCGGCGGAATCGATCCCGGTTTGTTTGAGCCTGAAGCCATGAATTCAGGAATCGATCCTGGGTGTGATGGCTGCGAGCGTGAGCGAGTGGGGGGATTGCGTCATTCGCCGGCCGCGGCGTGGGAACTTTTTAACGCAGAGGGCGCAGGGGTGAACGGAGGTCGCAGAGGGGAAATCAGGGTTCGGAGGCAAAGCACCTGATTCAGACTGGCCTCATGTCCGGCCCCGATGGGTGTAATTCGTGTAATCTGTGGCCAAACCAAACCGTGGACCACAGATTGCACGGATTGCACCGATTCAAACCGCGCCAAGCGGGCAACGGGTGTTTTTGTCCCCTCTACTCGGTGTATTCCGTGCCCTCCGTGGTCAAATCCAGGGTTCGGCCCGATCGCTTGTCAGAGTCGCCGCGGGACCGTGGTCGCGAATCCCGATTGAAAATTGAGAAGTGAAAATTGGTAATCTGAAATTTGGCGGAGCCGTTCGTCTGAACGATACCTTGCCGAACCAACGGTCACTGCACCGGCCGCGGCCGGGTTCGAACGCCGGGGATCGGGCCGATATCCGATTCCAGATTTTCAATTCTCAATTTTCAATCGGGGGCGGACGAGTTGAGAGGGAAATCTGAGTTGAGAGATGAGGGTTGAGAGTTGAGAGCTCGGAAACGGTTGTCGGGAAGCCGGTGCGCTGTGCTCCGTCTTCGAATGCGGAGCACAGCACGCGCGGAGCGGAACTTCCGCCCGCGGTCACGTCCTTCCTGGATTCCGAAGTTCCGGCGTAGCCCGCTGCGTGAGCAGCGGGACGATTTTATGCAGAGCGATCGAGAAATCCCTGTCCTCACGGACAGGGCCACACCGAGCCAATCAACTTCGGAATCCAGGTCCTTCGTGACTCTCAACTCTCACCCCTCATCTCTCAACTCCGACTCACCCCTCATCTCTCAACTCGATCCCGAACACCGATGGGCCTCGTATTTGAGCGGCGGCGAAGCCTTGTTACGCCATGCCCCAAAATCCCAACGCGGCGTTCGATTCCTCCGTCCTTGATCTGATCGAGCACAGCCCCATCGGGGCGGTGCCCCACACGCCGTCGTATGTCGATGCGCTGGGCCGGCTGTATGCCTCGCACCAGGTCTATGCCGACGCGGACCACAAGGGCGGGCATGTCACCGTGCGCTCCCTGGCGACGCGGCCGTGTTTTCAGGCGGCGAATTTCGAGGCGTTGCTGGCGGGAGCGATCGATGCCGACGCCCTGGAGCCCAACGCGAAAGTCTACGACCGGTATGTCGCCTCGCTGCCGGCCGCGTTGCGACCGCGGGCGGAAGCGCTCCGCCCGATGGTGATTGGCAAACCGGCGCATCATCGCGCGAAGCACGGCGCCGCCGCGGTCCACGATCCCCTGCATGCCTTGTTCCTGGTGCCCGGCGCCGGGCCGCATCCGGGTTTGCCGGGCAATTACCTGCATGGGGCGGTCTTCCATGTCGGCGCCGACGATGCGTCGGGCGCATGGGTGGTGCAGGTCCACGACGCCGATGACGGCGCTTCCGAGATCCGGCTCGCAACCCTGGGCGAGGCGCTGAACACGATGCAGGAGTTGCTCGGGATCATGCCCTTTCACCTGAGCGAACTGGCGGCCCTGGGCTTCAAGGCGAATTAGGGCCGGGCCCAAAGGGGGGCCCGGAGTTGAGAGTTGAGGGATGGTCAGAGTTGAGGGTTGAGAGTACGGAACGGGCGGCGGCGCTCTGAGCCACCCCATCGTAGGGAAGACCTTGGGCCGGGTGCCCGGGAAAACGGCCTGCCCGTGGCACCCGCGCGCCTCGGAGCGTTCCAAAGGGAGTGACTCGTGCCGTTCCAACCATCCTGACGGCGGCCGTGATGCTGCTGGCCGGGGGCTGTGCGAGTATGCCGGATACAGAGTTCCTGACCCAGCGCTATGCGGGGCAGGCGGCGAAGTTCAAGTCGACCCTCGGGCCACTCAGCGCCCGGCAAAGCGCGGCGATCGTGGCGAAACTCAAGCGGCAGTCCGGCAATCTCGACATACTCGACAAGCAGATCGCGCTGGAGCAGGAAATCGGCGGCGGCGCGCTGGTGACCGGCAACCGGGTCGTTTTGCTGCAGGACGGTCCCGCGACCTACGCCGCGATGTTCACGGCGATTCGCGCCGCGAAGGCGCACATCAACGTCGAGTCCTACATCATCGAGGACGGCGAGATCGGCCAGCAGTTCGCCGACTTGTTGATCGCCCGGCAGGCGGAGGGCGTGCAGGTCAACGTGCTCTACGACAGTGCCGGAGGGCTGTGGACGGCTGGTCGCTACTTCGAGCGGCTGCGGCAGGCCGGGGTGGAAGTCGTCGAGTTCAATCCCGTTAATCCCCTCGCGGGCAGGAAGCCCTGGCGGCTGACGCACCGCGATCACCGCAAGCTGCTGATCGTGGATGGCAAAACGGCGTTCCTCGGCGGGATCAATATTTCCGGCGTCTACTCCAGCGGCTCGTCGTTCTTCAGCCGGCCCGAGCCCGAGCCCGGTCCCGCGCCGGTGGGCTGGCGCGACACGGACATCCAGGTCGATGGGCCGGTGGTGGCCGAGTTTCAGAAGCTGTTCCTGGAGTCGTGGAACAAGCAGGGTGGGCGGCCGGTGGGGTCCCACGGCTACTTTCCCGTCCTGGAGCCGCAAGGCCCGACGATCGTTCGCGCGATCGGCAGCACGCCGGACGCTCCGCTCAGCCTGATCTATCTCACGCTGATTTCGGCGATCATGAATGCGGAGAAGCAGATCTGCATCGCCAACGCCTATTTCGTGCCTGATCCCCAGTTGCTGTCAGCGCTGCGGGATGCGGCCGCGCGCGGCGTCGACGTGCACCTGATGCTGCCCAGCGGCTCCGACTCGAAGCTGGCCTTGAATGCCGGGCGGTCCTTCTACGCCGAACTGCTGCGCAGCGGGGTGAAGATCCACGAGCGCCGGGGCGCGCCGCTGCATGTCAAAACGGCGATGATCGACGGCGTCTGGTCCTGTGTGGGCTCCAGCAATCTCGACTGGCGGAGCGCGCTCGATAACGACGAGATCAACGCGATTATCCTCGGCCGGGAATTCGCGGACGAAATGGCGAAGGCCTACGAGCGCGACCTGCTCGCCTCCGATGAGATCACCTGGGAAGCGTGGCGTCACCGTTCGCTGTGGCCGCGCCTGAAGGAAAATTGGGCCCGCCTTTTCGCGCGAATGCTTTGATGGGGGGCTGAGGTTGAGAGCTGAGGGTTGAGAGTTGAGAGCCGGAAATGATTCGACGAAAGCAGACGGTTCGAAGACCGAAGCTCGGTCCTTCGCTGAGCCTCGCTTAACACCCCGCAGCGACCCCGCGATAACCCCGCGGCGAGCCCGCGGGAGGTTCGGGAAGCCCACGCACCCGATTTCTGTCCGATCGCGACGCACCCCGCATCGAGCCGGAACGATGCAGCAGCCCTGGACGGTGGGGGCACCGTCCCTCCATGGATTGCTCTTTGAGAGGAGAGCGAACTGAAGTCTGAACGATCCGCCTACCATGGAGGGCGGGTGCCCCACACCCGCCGACTTCGTTCCACTGCATCGTTCCGGAACGAGAGCCACACGTTGTCCATTTGCCGCGGTTTGGATCTGTGGAATCCGTGTAATCGGTGTAACCCTTATCCAGGGTCGAGGTGCTCCGCTCCCTCGTCGCGTTCCGACACGATCTTCGCCGGTCGGAGACGCGGCGGTACTCGAGCTGAATTGGTTTGAACCCCGGGAAAAGACCTCTGTGTCCTCCGTTAACCTCTGCGTCCTCTGTGTTCGTGGATCGAGGTGGACCGGGTTGAGAGCTGAGGGTTGAGAGTTGAGAGCCGGAAACGATTCGACGAATGCAGACGGTTCGAAGACAGAAGCTCGGTCCTTCGCTGAGCCTAGCTTAATACCCCGCAGCGACCCCGCGATAACCCCGCAGCGAGCCCGCGGGAGGTTCTGAAAACCCATGCTCCCGATTTCTGTCCGATCGCGACGGTGTTCACGACCCCTTCTGGGGCTTATTCGTGGTTTGGGGGCGCAAGTCGGAATGTCTCGCGGTATGCATTTCGCCGGTCGGAGACGCGGCGCTACTCGAGCTGACTTCCGGTCTTCTGTGCTCTTGGCAGTCCGGAGGGGGCGTGCGATAGGTTGCCCATGAACCGAACCCGGCAGTATCCGGCTGGCGCGCGCTGGCTGTCAGTTTCCGCCCGGGGCGGGATTCTCCTTCTTCGAACGATGAAATTCCGCGCCCTGCTGGCTGGGTTGCTGATCCTATGGGCGTGGGTCGCCCCGATCCGGGCCGCCGCCGGCATTTTTGACTTTGAGACGCTGCGTTATCGCGCCCGGATGCTCGCCGCGCGCCCGTATGCGCCCCCGGCGACGACCGTGCCCGAGTCGCTCCGACGGCTGAGTTACGACGACTACCGGCAGATCACCTACAATCCGGAGCAGACCTGGTGGCGGCGTGAGGGCCTGCCGTTTCAACTGCAATTCTTTCACCCGGGCTTTGTCCATCAACGGTCCGTGCAGATCTCCGAGTTGAGCGACCGGACGGCGACGCCCATCCGATTTTCCCGTGATCTGTTCCACTACGGCTCGCTCAAGGTGGGCGCGACGCTGCCCGCCGCGGTCGGGTTTGCCGGCTTCCGGGTGCTGGGCAGCCTGAATCGCCCGGCCGACGAGTTGGTGTCATTTCTCGGGGCGAGCTACTTTCGCGCGCTGTGCCTCCGGACCGTCTATGGGCTCTCGGCGCGCGGACTTGCCGTCAACCCCACGGAGCCCGAGGGGGAGGAATTTCCGGTCTTTGAGGAATTTTGGATCGAGCGGCCGGCTGTGGGGGCGAAGCAGTTTGTGATCCATGCCCTGCTGGACAGCGCGAGCGTCGCGGGGGCCTACCGCTTCACGGTGACGCCGGGCGCCGACACCGTCATGCAGGTCAAGGCGGTGCTCTATTGCCGGAAGAATCCGAAGGTGCTCGGCCTCGCGCCGCTCACGAGCATGTTCTGGCACGGCGAGAATTCCGCATCGCGTCACGGTGACTTCCGGCCGGAGGTCCACGACTCCGACGGCCTCATGATGTTCACCGGGGCGAACGAGTGGCTCTGGCGCCCGCTCTCGAACCCGAAGTCGACCCGCGTGGCCGCGTTTTCCGATGAGAACCCGCGCGGTTTCGGGCTGATCCAGCGCGACCGGAATTACGAGTCGTACCAGGATCTCGAGGCGCACTATCACCTGCGGCCGGGGGCGTGGGTCGAGCCGGTCGGCAACTGGGGCCGCGGGACGGTGCGGCTGGCGGAACTCTCGGCCGCCGACGAGACGAACGACAACATCGTGGCGTTCTGGGTGCCCGACCGCCTGCCGCCGGTGGGCGAGCCGATCGAATTCGAATACAAGCTGCACTGGTTTTCGGACCAGATCCGTCCTCCGGCCGGTTTCGCCGTGGCCACCCGCAGCGGGCACTCGCAGACGCACGAGCCGGAACTGCAGCGCTTCGTGGTCGACTTTGACGGTCCCTACCTGCGCCAGCAAAAGGCCGATCCGGCGATCGAGGCGGACGTTTGGGTGGGGTCAGGTGCGACGCTCGCGTATCGGACCGTCGAAAAGAATCCGTATAACCCGACCTGGCGTCTGGCCTTTGGGATCAAGCCCGACGGCAGCGGCCGACCGGTCGAACTACGTTGTTTCCTGAAGAAGCCGCCCCATGTTCTCACGGAAACATGGAGCTACCTCTGGAGTCCCTGAGTTCGTTCCGTCCCCGCCAGGGCACGATGGAGGCCTGGAACGCCGATTATGTGCGGGTCGAGGACTACCTGCGGGCCCACCGGATCCACAACCGGTTGCACCAAAGCCGGCTGATTCTCCAGATCCTGGAACGGGCCGCGCGCCGCCACGAGGCGACGCCGGCGATCGATCCGACGACCCTCGCCGCCGAGGAGACCGAGGCGATGATGGACCGGTGGTTTGCCGACGTGCTCGACGAACGCGACCAGCCGCACGATCGCATCGCGGTGGACGGCCGGATGGCGATGCTGCTGTGCGACGGCCCGGAGAAGTGGCCGTACGCGTTTCTCGAGGAGCGAAATATCCCCGGGGATTTCGCCCGGGCGATGCGTACGGGTGCGCTCCAGGCCGGCCCCGACATGACGGTGTCGAGCATGGTGCCGCGGCCGATCGATTTGGGCGCCATAACGGAAGCGGCCGGCGATACCTTCGAGCAGATCGAGAAGTGGCCGATCCTCCGCGTGCTCCTGTTGTGGCTGGCCTTTGCGGCCGCCCTCGCGGGGATTTTCTACGCGACGCGTTGATCCCATGCTGCAGCTGCCCATTGAGCACATGGACAAGCGCCGGCTCGGACGGCGGCGCTTCTTTTTTTTCTCGGCGATCTTCGGCCTCACTAGCCTCGCCACCTGGTTCATGGCCGACCTGTTGTGGCGGCAGGGCTTCAGTGTCCTGTCGGGCGTGCTGCTGGGTCTGTTCGTGATTCTGTTCGCGCACATCGCCACGGGCTTCTGCACGGCGCTTGTCGGATTTTATGTGCTGAACCGGGGAGGGGACAGTGCCCGCATTACCGCGACCCGGCCGGAGGGCGCGGAGCCCAGACTGGCGGCGACGGCGATTGTGATGCCGGCCTTCAACGAGGATGTCAGCCGCGTGTTCGAGGCCCTGCGCGTGGTGTTTCGATCGGTGCAGGAGACGAAGCAGCTGGAGCACTTCGATTTCTTTGTCCTCAGCGATTCGAACCAGCCGAACCAATGGATCCAGGAGGAGGTGGCCTGGGCCGAGCTGTGCAAGCAGGTCGGCGGGTTCGGGAAGATTTTTTACCGCAAGCGCCGTCATCCGATTAACAAGAAGGCGGGGAACGTGGCCGACTTTCTCCGGCGGTGGGGCCGACGCTACCGGTATATGATCGTGCTCGACGCCGACTCCGTGATGACGGGTCGGGCGCTGGTCGAATTGGTGGCGCTGATGGAGCAGAATCCCGAGGTGGGCATCATCCAGACCGCGCCGCGGATCGTGAACGGCGAGACGCTGTTTGCGCGCCTCCAGTCGTTCGCCAGCCGGCTGTACAGTCCGCTGTTCCTCGCCGGCCTGAACTACTGGCAGCAGCACGAAGGTAACTTCTGGGGTCACAATGCCGTGGTGCGAGTGCAGCCGTTCATCGAGCACTGCTCGCTGCCGGAATTGCCGGGCACCGAGCCGTTCGGTGGCCGCATCCTCTCCCACGATTTTGTCGAGGCCGCGTTGATGCGGAAGGCGGGCTGGTCCGTGTGGCTCGCCGCCGACATCGAGGGCACGTACGAGGAGAGTCCGCCCACGCTGATCGAATCCGCCAAGCGCGAGCGCCGCTGGTGCCAGGGGAATATCCAGCACGCGTGGCTGCTCTCGACCCACGGGTTCCGGCCGGCGAGCCGGTTTCACCTGCTGATGGGCGTGATGGGCTACGTCTCGTCCCCGCTTTGGCTGCTGTTCATGATTCTGTGCACGATTCAGGTCTTTGCCGCGCTGGAGGCGCCGGGACGGACGGTGGCGGGCGGGCCGGACACCACCTCGTGGTTTGGCTATGTGGTGAATGTGCCGGAAGCGCTCACGCTGTTCGCCTTCACGATGCTGCTGATTTTTCTGCCGAAGGTCGTGAGTGTCGTGGTGACGCTGAACAGCCGGGAGGCGGCGGCGAAATTTGGCGGCCAGCACCGCCTCGTGCTGAGTGCGCTGCTGGAGATTATCGGGTCGGCACTGCTCGCCCCGATCAACATGCTCTTCAACGCGAAATTCGTGTTGTTTACGCTCCTCGGGCAGGGCGTGGGCTGGGTGACGCAGCAGCGCGGCGGCGACGACGACGGCACGGACTGGCGCGAGGCGATCATCACGCATGGCGGGCAGACGGTGTTCGGCCTCGTGTGGGGCGTCTCCACGTTCGTGGTTTCGCCGGCATTTTTCTGGTGGCTGAGTCCGGTGCTGGCCGGCCTGGTGCTGGCAGTCCCGGCGTCAATCCTGCTGAGCAAGGCCGGCGTGGGGCGCGCGGCCCGCCGGCTGGGACTTTTTCTGACCCCGGAGGAAACGTCGCCGCCCTACGAATTGCAGCGGCTGCAGCAGAATCTGGCCGAGTGTTACCGGCACCTGCCGCCGTTCGAGCCGTTGCGGGCCGACTACGGACTGCTGCAGGCGGTGCTCGATCCCTATGTGAATGCCCTGCACGTTGCGCTGTTGCGGCAGCGGCACCCGAGCCAGGAGGCGCGCAAGTGGTTCGTGCGGCTGCGCGAGCGGCTGCTGCACGAGGGCCCGGCGAAATTGACGCCCCGGGAGAAGATGGCGCTGCTCCTGGACGCCCAGTCGATGATTTGGCTGCACCGCGAACTCTGGAGCTGCCCGGCCGACTCACTCGCCGAATGGTGGCGCCTCGCGATGCGGCAGTATAACGTGCTGACGTCCGTCCCGACGACCGCGCTCTACCGCTGAGGCTGGTGCGGTGGGTTCGGACAAGTTGAGGGAAGACTGGGTTGAGAGTTGAGAGATGAGAGTTGAGAGAGTGGATCCGAAGGGGCGCCGCGCACGTTTCTCCGTAGTCAGCGATGGGGGCCGACCCCTTATTGAGAGTACCAGGCGGTTTGAACACGGAGCCAAGCCGAGGGGAACCGAGGCCCAGTCAAAACGTGAACCACCGGACTAAAGTCCCGCTTCGCCCACAACTGTCACCTTCGGCAGACTTGGCTGAGAACCCCAAAAACAACCTCTGCGTCCTCCCTTAACCTCGGTGACCTCTGTGTTCGTGGATCGAGGTGAGAGATGTGGGGGAGTTGAGAGTTGAGGGTTGAGAGTTGAGAGTTCGGATCGGTGGGGCCCGACCCCTTATCGAGAGTACCCAGGGCGCACTTGATGTTCAGCATTTGAGAACGATGTCATCCGACCTCGGTTCGCCTCGGATTGCCTCCGTGTTCAAACCGATTGGGATTGGTCAGGCATTGCAGCATGCCTTTCGCCGGTCGGAGACGCGGCGCTACCGAAGGCAGATTTGGCCCGAATCAAAAAAACCTCTGCGCCCTCTGTTAACCTCAGTGACCTCTGTGTTCGTGGATCGAGTTGGGGTCTGAGGGTTGAGAGCTGAGAGTTGAGTGCGTGGATCGGAAGGGGTGCCGGACTGATTACTTCGGCACGCCGGCGACGGCGCCGCGGGCGGCGGCGATGAGGTCGGACATCGGGAAGGGCTTCGCGAGGATCCGGGCGGCGCCGAGTTTTTCGGCGAGGCGGAGGTAGAGTTCACGGTTGAGCGGGACGTCGCCGGAAATTGCGATGACGGGAAGCGTCGGGTGGCTGTAGCGGAGCTCGGTCATCGTCTCGAGTCCGTCGCGCTCCGGCATGACGAGGTCGGTGATCACGAGTTCGATCGGCCGCTCCTTCAAAATTGCCATGACGCGCCGTCCGTCCGCCACGGCCGTCACCTCGAAGCCGGCGTTCGTCAGGACTTCGGTCATCAGATTGCGGTAGGCCTCGTTGTCCTCGAGCAGGAGAACGTGCGGGATGATCGGGAGAGGCGGGAGCGGTTGGTCGGACATGCGCGCAGCGTGGAGGAAACGCACGGCGACGCCAAGCGCGCGGAGGGAATTTAACAGCCTGTTAACGTGCGGTGAATACGGCGGGCCATGGGTGAAACCACAGATGGACACGGATGGAGGCCGCCCCGGCCAATCCGGTTTGAGCCTGAAGCCAGGAACCCGGGAACCAGGCAACGGGCACGGCTCAAATCTCGATCCCGGATTTTTAACCACAGAGTGCACAGAGTACCCGGAGTGGCCGGAGACGCTGCACCATCCCGCGGATTGATTCCGTGCACTCTGTGCAATCTGTGGTCCACGGTTTGGGTTGGCCGTAGGATTTGTGTCCATCCGTGTCCATCTGTGGTTGTTTTTCCGGGGTCCGGTTCCTGGCTTCGTGGGTTCAGGCTCAAACCTCGATCATGGAGATTCACCACCGAGACACCGAGTCGAGCCGGGTGGGAACGGGAAGGCCGGGGAGATCGGGAAGCGGAGATTTTCCCGATCTCCCCGGCCTTCCTGTTCAAACCGCTCCGGATGATCGCGACCGCCTTTGCCCTTGTCTGGGTTGGAGGCGCCGCCGACGCTGGCGGTTCAGCCGTGGCAGCTTTGAAAACTTACGTCGGTCGCTATGCGCCGTCGCCGACGGGGCATCTTCATCTCGGTCACGCCCGGACTTTCTGGATCGCGCAGCAACGCGCCCGGGCGGCGGGTGGCACGATGCTGCTGCGCAATGACGACCTCGATGCGATCCGCTTCCGCCTGGATTTCGTTGCCGCGATGATCGAGGACCTGCGCTGGCTCGGGTTCACCTGGCGGGAACCGATGATTTCGCAGAGCACGCGATGCGACCGCTACCGCGCGGCCCTCCAGCGACTCCATACGGCGAATCTGATCTATCCGTGCACGCGGAGTCGTCGCGATGTGATCGAGGCGGCCGGGGCACCGCATGAGGGCGGGGCGGATGACGAGCCGGTGTATCCGCCGCAGTTTCGTCCGCCGCTCGATGCGCCCTTGCCGCCCCTGGAGGCGGAAGTTCGCGTGAACTGGCGGCTGCGCGTGCCGGACGGGACGACCCTCGAGTTCGTAGACGGGGCGGCCGGGCCGCAGCGCGCGGTCGTGGGCCGTGACTTCGGCGACTTCCTCGTCTGGCGGAAGGATGACACGCCGAGCTATCAACTGGCCTGCGCCGTCGACGACGCGGAGATGGGCATCACGGAAGTGGTGCGCGGAGCCGACCTGATTCGGAGTACGTTCCGGCAGTTGCTCGTGCTTTCTGCGCTGGGGCACCAGGCGCCGGGCTATTATCACGCGCCGCTGTTGAACGATGAGCACGGCGTCCGGCTGGCGAAGCGGCATGATGCGCTGTCGTTGCGGACGCTCCGCGAACGCGGCACAAACCCGGAGTCGATCGTCGGCAGATTCGGGGAGGAGTTTCCCGAACTGGCCTGAATTCGGAGTTTTCACCACCGAGACACCGAGGCACCGAGTCGATCCGCCCGAACCTCGGTGTCTCCGTGTCTCGGTGGTTCAACTGCCTTGGAGGTTTTGGGGCCAATCGTCGGCCCGGAAACTGCTTTAGGACGGGGCTGCCCTGATGAACTTGTCCCCGCTCCAATCCCTGCCGCTCGTTCGCGTCGCGGCCGATCAAATCGTCATCGAACAGGACCGCCCGTTCGGCGGGATCTACTTCCTCGAGGAAGGCGAGGTGGCGGTGCTGAAGAACGGCGTCGTCGTGGCCGAGATCTTTGAGCGCGGCGCGGTCTTCGGTGAGATGTCGTGGCTCTTGGAGACGGTGCCTACCGCGACCGTGCGCACGGTGACGCCATGTACGTTTCGCCACGCCGTCGATGCGGGTGTCTTTCTGCGGGCGAATCCCGACGTCACCCTGCACATGTCCGCGATCCTGGCCCGGCGGGTCGACTCGCTCACGCGTTACCTCGTCGACATCAAGAACCAGTTCAAGGACCGCTCCGACCATCTCGGAATCATCGACGAAGTGCTGGATTCGCTGATCCACAAGCATCCGCGGGCGATTCCGCGGCGGGAGACGGGAGATTAGGGGATTTTGGATTTTTGATTTTGGATTTTCGATTTCGGGCGAAGAGCCTGAAGCCAGGAACCGGACACCGGAGACCAACCACAGATGGACCCAGATAGACACAAATCCGGCAGCCAAACCGTAGACCAAGGATTGCACCGAGTGCACCGAACGAAACCGAGACGGAGAACTTAACTCGGTCCTTCACTCGGTGCATTCCGTGCACTCTGTGGTCGAATCCGGCGCTCGCCGCCGTCCCAAATCGAAAATCGAGAATCCAAAATCGAAAATCTTCGGGCGCGCCCCTACGGGGTAGCTTGGGTCGCCGGCTGATTCTGAACCACGGTGGCGAGGGAGATTTCTTCGACCCCGGCTTGGGAGGCCCAACGCGCGGTGAGTGCGGCCAGGTCGATCTCGATGTAGGCGGGCGGCACGCCCATCTGGCGGCCGGCGTTGAAGATCCAAGTCTTGCCGATCCGCGACGCCCAGGCGCCGCCGGAGCGAAACGGCGAGTTGTGGATGTGGCCGGAGAAGACGAAGTCGGGCCCCAGTTCGTTGATGGTCGCGCCGAGGAAGGTGTCGCCGGCGTGGACCTTGCCGGTCCAGCTCACGCCGAGCTGGTCGGGCGGCGCGTGGTGGAGCCAGATCCACTTCGACGGCGCGAGGGCGGCCTCGGCGCGCAGGAAGCGTTGCATCGTCTCGCGCGTCGCGGGGCCGTCCCACCACGGGCAAACCGAGATCCGCCAGCCGTTCCAGGTCGAGCCGCCGCCGTCGACGACGAGTCCTTCGGCGCGGACGCGCTGCAGCCATTGTGCGACGAACTCGTCGGTCTCGTTCTTCTCGTCGCCGTCGTGATTGCCCGAACAGACAAACAGCCGGGTCTTCGCGCTGATCGTGCGGAGGTACTTCGTGACGATCGTGATCTGCGAATCGAGATCGAGATGGCCCGCGATATCGAGCAGGTCGCCCGCGACAATCACCGCGTCGTACGATGGAGCCTGCTGTACGACCCAGTCGAATTGTCCGAGTCCAAAGTGGAGATCGGAAATGGAAAGTATCCTCATGGGGTTGCTAGTGATGGCTAGCTAACGGCGTGCCAGTGCGGTGGGGGAAGGACTAGCTACAGGGCCATCGGGCGTGGACGAGCCACGCCCCTACAAAGATTTCGCGGGTACGATGCGCCCGCACCGTCCGATTTCGAAACCATCAGCTCTGGTTCTAGTCCGCTGAATCAGGCCGCCTGGACACAGTCGGATCCGGCATTTCGGCCCGGGCCAGAGCGGCGCGATAGCGGTCCTTCTTGTTCGGCCGCTTGCCCTTGATGCCGCCAGTGGAAGCCGGCGCTGGCGGTGTGACAATCCCGGGCGCGAAACCCTCGATTTGTTCGCGCACGAGATTCAGCCGGTTGCGCTTCTCGATCAGCTGGAAGTGCGCGTGGGTCTCGGCGCTGATGAAACTGACGGCTACGCCCGGGGTGCCGGCGCGGCCCGTCCGGCCGATGCGGTGCGTGTAGTCGGCCGGGGAGCGGGGCAGGTCGAAGTTCACGACCACGGGTAGTTCGACGATGTCGAGGCCGCGGGCCGCAACATCGGTGGCGATCAACGCCTGCAACTTCCCGGCTTTGAAATCGGCGAGCGCCTGCATTCTTGCGCCCTGGCTGAGTTCACCGTGCAGCGCTTCGGCCTTGAGTCCGGCGCGGCGCAGTTTGTCGGCGACGTGTTCGGTCAAATATTTGGTTGCGACGAATACGAGGACGCGGGTCCAGCCCTCGGTCGTGATCAAGTGCCGGAGCAGTTGCGTGCGGCGTGGTGCATCGACCTCGATGGCGCGCTGCGTGAGTAGCTCGGGCGAGGTGGTGGGTGCGGCGATCTCGATGCGAACGGGATTTCGCAGCAAGGCTTCGGCGAGGGCCGTGACCGCCGGAGGGAAAGTGGCGGAAAAGAGCAGGGTCTGCCGCTTCGCGGGCAGGAGCGCGATGATCCGGTTAAGTTCGTCCGCGAAGCCGAGGGCGAAAAGCCGGTCCGCTTCGTCGAGCACCAGGGTCGAAACGGTGGCGAGCGACACGGCGTTGTGGTCGATCAGATCGAGCAGGCGGCCGGGCGTCGCGACCACCACGTCCGCGCCGCCGCCGAAGGCCATCATCTGCGGGTTGATTGAGACGCCGCCGTAGACGGTGAGGACCTTGATCGGCTCCGGGAGAAAGCGGCTGTGGCGACGGATGCTCTCGCCGATTTGGACGGCGAGTTCGCGGGTCGGGACGAGGATCAGGCTGCGGGCGATGCGGCCGGGTTCGCGTTTTCGGGCGGAGAGTTTTTGCAGCAGCGGCAGGGCGAACGCCGCGGTTTTACCGGTGCCCGTCTGCGCGGAGGCCCAGACGTCGCCGCCGCGAAGAATCGCCGGGATGGCGGCGGCCTGGATGGGAGTCGGCGTCTCGTAACCCTTTTCCGCGACGGCGCGGAGCAGAGGGATTGAGAGGCCGAGTGAGGTGAACGTCATGAACCGGCGGCGTGCTTACGAAGCCGGGCCCACGCGCACGACGATCGTCTCGCCGTTGACGGTGACACGATCGCCCGCGGCCAGCTGCTTCCGCTTGCGAATCTCGGGGGCGTCGTTGACGAGCACCGCGCCCTGGGCGACGAGCTGCTTGGCCGCGCCACCGGTGTTGGCCAGACCGCCAAACTTGATGAACTGGCAGAGCTCGATCGGCACCTCGCGAACGATGACGTCACGGGCGGCAGTGGAAGAATCCTTGGACATGAGCGCAACGTGGGTGCGGGGTGCGGACGAGTCGAACCTTTCGCGGTGGAGTGACAGGAACGGCCCGGAGGGTTTGGACAGGATGTGCAGGATGGGCAGGATGACGAACCAAGGGGCAATCGCCGATCCGGGTCTAGGCTCTGGATCGACACGATCGAATCCTGCAAATCCTGTCCATCCTGTCTAAAAACCACGGGGCTCGGTTTGCCTTGGAGGGAGGGTGTCTTCAACCGCCGGGATGCATTTCGGTGTGCATGTGGCCGGTGGGGGCATCGTTCCTCCATCGATACGGTCGGTGGGTCGGGAAGGGTGGGGACCGGAGAGTCCTGAGTTTTGGACAGGATATACAGGAGGGGCAGGATGACGAACCGAGGGGCAATCGCCGATCCGGGTTCAGGCTCTGGATCGACACGATCGAATCCTGCAAATCCTGTTCATCCTGTCTAAAAACCTCTGGGCTCGGTTTGC
>CANJCM010000107.1 GCA_947472765.1 Opitutia bacterium | reverse complement strand
TACTCCGCCGTCGTCGAAGGCCGCAATGGCGGCACGGGCATGGCGATGATCGAAGTTTACGATGTGGATCGAAGTGCCGACAAAATCGTCAACCTGTCCACCCGCGGTTACGCCGACAGCCAGGGTCGCGAAATGACGGCGGGCTTCGTGGTCCAGGCCGGCGCGGAGACCACCAAGCGCATTCTGATTCGGGTCCGGGGCCCGTCGCTCGATCGCGATTTTGGCATCACCGGGGCCATGGACGATCCCTGCCTCGAATTGCGCAACAGCAGCGGGCAGGTGCTGATTCTCAACGACGACTGGAGTGCCGGCTCGCGGCGGGTCGCCGGCGACTTCGACGACTTTCAGCCCCTGGTGCGGTACTATGGCGAACAGCAGATGGCCGCCACCGGCCTCGCGCCCGCCAACCGCCGCGAACCCGCGGTGCTGGTCGACCTGCCGCCCGGAAATTTCACAGTGATCGTGAAACCGTTCGAGCTGGTCCATTCCGACCCCTCCATCGCGCAGCCCGCCAAGCCCGGGGTCGCGGTCGTCGAGGTCTACGAAATCAACCGCTGACCGGCCGGACAGCGTCCGGCTTGGGCCGCGGCGCAGCCCGCGGCCGGGCAGATTGGCCCGGGGCCGTGACAGAATGGCGCCGCCTCCCGGGACGTGCGCGCTGTTTCCCCTCGGCAACCCGGAGTGGCGGGTTGGCGCGCCGTGTGCGAAGGTAAGTCCATCATGGACTTTGCCAAACTTACCCAGATGTCACGCGAAGCGGTGACCGAAGCGCAAAACATCGGCCGCCGTCTCCATCACAACGAGGTCGACACATGGCATTTGCTGTCCGCCTTGGTCGAACAGGAAAACGGGATCGTGCCCGGCCTCCTCGACAAGGTCGGCACCAGCGCGAGCGCCCTGCAACTCGCCGTCAACCGCGAGTTGGAGCGGCTGCCGAAGGTCACGGGCAGCGTCGACACCTCGAAGGTCTACGTCACGCAGGCGGTAAACGAGGTGCTCACGCGGGCTGAGGAGGAAGCCGGCAAGCTGAAGGACGAGTATGTCTCCGTGGAGCACCTGTTCCTCGGGCTCCTCGATGTCGCGAAGCCCGACGCGTTGAAGAAGATGTTTCAGAGTTTCAGCATCGACCGCGCCCGCGTGCTCTCCGCGCTGAAGACGGTTCGCGGATCGCAGCGGGTGACGACCGACAATCCCGAGGCCACGTATCAGGCGCTCGAGAAGTACGGCATCGACCTCGTCGCCCTGGCGCGGAAAGGGAAAATGGACCCAGTCATCGGCCGTGATGAAGAGATTCGCCGGACGATTCGGATTCTCTCCCGCAAGACGAAGAACAACCCCGTGCTCATCGGCGAACCCGGCGTCGGCAAGACCGCCATCGTTGAAGGCCTCGCCCAGCGCATCCTGCGCGGCGACGTGCCGGAGGGCTTGAAGGACAAGACGATTTTCTCCCTCGATATGGGGGCGCTGGTGGCCGGCGCGAAGTACCGCGGCGAGTTCGAGGAGCGGCTCAAGGCCGTGCTCCAGGAGATCAAGCAGAGCGACGGCCGCGTGATTCTTTTTATCGACGAGCTCCATTTGATCGTCGGTGCGGGCAAGACGGACGGCGCGATGGATGCCGGGAATCTGCTCAAGCCCATGCTCGCCCGCGGCGAGCTGCACTGCATCGGCGCGACGACGCTCGACGAGTACCGCAAGCACATCGAGAAGGACGCCGCGCTCGAGCGCCGCTTCCAGCCCGTGGTCGTGGATCAGCCGACGACGGAGGACGCGATTTCGATCCTCCGCGGATTGAAGGAGCGCTTTGAGCTGCATCACGGCGTGCGCATCCAGGACAACGCGCTCGTCAGCGCCGTCGTTCTCTCCAATCGCTACATCAGCGATCGCTTCCTGCCGGACAAGGCGATCGACCTCGTGGACGAGGCGTGCGCGATGATTCGCACGGAGATGGATTCGATGCCGCAGGAGCTCGACGAGCTGACGCGGAAAGTGCTGCGACTCGAGATCGAGGAGCGCGCGCTCGCGAAGGAAAAAGACGACGCGAGTGCGCGCCGGTTGGAGTCGCTGCGCAAGGAACTGGCCGAGGCCCGCGAAAAATCGCAGGGCATCAAGCTCGCCTGGGAAAAGGAGAAGGCCGCGGTCGACAAGACCCGCAAGCTGCGCGAGGTGATCGAGGCGATGCGGCTCGAGATGGACAAGGCCGAGCGCGCCTACGATTTGAACAAGGTCGCGGAACTGCGCCACGGCAAGCTGCCGCAGCTCGAGGCCGAGTTGAAGCGGCTCGAGGCCAAGGGTCGCGGCCAGACGACCACGCTCTTCAAGGAAGAAGTCTCCGAGGAGGAGATCTCCGAGGTGGTTTCGAAGTGGAGCGGCGTGCCCGTCACGCGGCTCGTCGAGGGCGAAAAGGAAAAGCTCCTGCGCCTCGAGGAAGTGTTGCACGAACGCGTCGTGGGCCAGCACGAGGCGGTGACACTTGTGACCGAGGCGATTCTGCGCGCGCGCAGCGGCATCAAGGATCCACGGCGGCCGGTGGGCAGCTTCCTGTTTCTCGGGCCCACGGGCGTGGGCAAGACGGAGCTCGCGAAGACCCTCGCGGAAACGCTCTTCGACACCGAGGCCGCGATGGTGCGAATCGACATGTCGGAATACATGGAGAAGCACAGCGTCGCCCGGATGATCGGCGCGCCTCCGGGCTACGTCGGCTACGACGAAGGTGGCCAGTTGACCGAGGCAGTGCGCCGCAAGCCGTATGCGGTCATCCTCTTCGACGAAATCGAGAAGGCGCATCCGGACGTGTTCAACGTGCTGCTGCAGGTGCTCGACGACGGCCGGATCACGGACTCGCAGGGCCGGACGGTGGATTTCAAGAACACGGTCATCATCATGACCTCGAACATCGGCTCGCGCTTCCTGCTCGAGGGCGTGACCGGCGACGCGATTCCGGAGGCCGTGCGTGAGAGCGTGATGGCCGAGTTGCGGAAGTCATTCCGCCCGGAATTCCTGAACCGCATCGACGAGACCATTCTCTTCAAGCCGCTGACGCTCGAGGAAATCACGACGATCGTGGATCTCCTGCTCGCCGACTTGAACAAGCGGCTCGCAGAACGGCGGGTCACGGTCGCGTTGGACAAGAAGGCTCGCGAATGGGCGGCGGAGAAGGGCTATGACCCGGTCTTCGGTGCCCGGCCGTTGAAGCGCTTCCTGCAACGGAACATCGAAACCAAGCTGGCCCGCGCGCTCATCGGCGGCGAAATCGGCGAGGGCAGCGAGGTGAAGTTCAGCGTGAAGAACGACGAACTCGTCATGGCGCAGCCAACCTTGGTTCGCGCGTAAGCGTCTCCAGCCCGAGCAACACCCCGCGGCGCCGCGCTCGCCACGGCGGTCGAGCCGTATGGATTGCAGGGTCGGCGCTCGCCGCCGGGCCGCTTCGCGACTGAAACCCGTGACCTGCCGGCGAGCGGCAGGCCTGCATCCGATTGTAATCTTACTCGCCCTCGTGACTGGGTGGCCCTGCCCGTGAGGGCAGGGAGGCGCTTCATTGCTTTGCTCCGGGCTTTCCCACGGCTCATGCGACGGGCTGCAACACCGGCGTACTTGGAGCGGCCAGCTGGAATAGACGTGCGCGCATGCCGCCGGGTCGATCAGGGCGGAACGCGCCCTTGACAGACCGAGGCCTCGCCGTGACTTTTTTGCCTTCGGTTTCCCCCAATGCCGAAGGCCGCCGGCCTCTCCCCGTACCCCTGCTGGCGGCTTCATACCCTGCTACCCCCGAACCTCGGGCTGATCCGCTGCTCCGTTCGCTTTGTCTACCACCATGAACCTACCCACCAAGAACTACGCTGTTCTGACCGCTGCTGCGCTTCTCGCGCTCGGCGTTGCCCCGACGTTTTCCCAAACCGCCCCGAGTCCCTCGGGTGCGGCGTCCGGGGAAGCCGTCAAACTCGATCCGTTTCAGGTCGCCGCCGATTCCGATGTCGGCTTCGTCGCGGCGAGCTCACTCGCGGGCGGCCGCATTGCGACGGCGCTGAAGGACACCCCGGTCGCGTATTCCGTCATCACGAAGGAATTCCTCGAGGCCTTCTCCATCACCGACGTCGTGCAGGCGGCCGAGTGGACCGCGAGCGGTGGCAACCAGACCGCCGACAACGCCGGCACCGGTGGCGGTGCGACGCCGGCTGCGGCCGTCACGATTCGTGGCGTGCGCACCGGTGCGCCGCTGCGGAATTACTTCTCGTTCCAGGCGACCCCGGACAGCTTCTCGATCGACCGCATCGACTTCGGCCGCGGTCCGAACGCCGTGCTTTACGGAGCCGGCGGCCAGGCGGGCACGCAGAACTCCATCACGAAGCAGGCGCTGCTGACCCGCACGATTCGCGAAGTGCAGGTCCGCTATGGTTCTTTCGAGCGCTTTCGCTTCACGGCTGACTTCAACCAGCCGTTGAACGACAAGGTCGCCATCCGCACCAATGTGATGTTCGACAAGGGCAACACCTGGCGCGAGAGCGAGTACAGCCGCAAGAAGGGCGTGCAGTTCGCCGCCACCTATCAAGTGACGCCGAAGCTGACGATCCGCGGCGACCTCGAGTTCATGAAGAGCGAGGCGCTCACGATGACGAACATGAAGGACCAGACCTCCGCTTGGGACGGTCGCACGATCTATCCGAGCACCTTGCCGCTGACTGGCGCCGGTGCGCCCTCGACGGCGACCCTCGCACCGCAGGGCCTCCTTCGTATGACGACGATGCGCTGGGCGATCTATCCTGACGCCACGTGGGGCGGTCAGGCCCTCAACTTCCAGAACGAGTACCGCACCAAGGGCGCCGCGCACAGCACGACGGCCGCGAACACGAACTGGCTTAACGGCAAACCCATCCGCACGGTTGGCTACAGCCTCAACAACCAGGCGGTGAACGATCTCCTCGGCACCTCGCCGGCCGCTCGCTGGTCCAACGCGCTGTCGGGTTCCCCCTTCTTCCGGATTCCGCGCCGCGAGGAGAACGCCCTCTGGGATAACCTCTATCCGACCTGGAACGAGCAGGATCTCAGCCAGACGCTCACGTTCAACTACCGTCCGTCCGACCACTTCTTCTTCGAGGTCGCCGGCAATGTGAATCGCTCCTATGTCATCGGCCGGCAGACCAACCGTCGCGGTCTGAACGAGGAACGCATCGACGTCGCCCGTCTGCTCCCGAACGGCCAGACCAACCCGTTCTTCCTCCATCCGTATTCCGAGTACATGGACTACAACAACGATCGGAAGAACACGTTTCAAAACGTGCGCTTCCAGGCTGTCTATACGCGTGATTCTCGTTTCGGAAAGCTGCAGCTCGCCGGTCTGGCCGGGGCCACCAATCACAAGCAGGTCAGCCGCGGCAGTTCCCTGCTGCTGCCGCTCTCCAGCATCGCGCCGGACGCCCGCACTTGGGTCGACAACCTCGAACTCAGCGAATACGGCCTCTACTCACGCCAGTACCTCACCCAGAAGAGCCCCGATTATTGGCCTAACACGACGAAGCTGCGGCCGGTGACGGCGTACAATCCCATCAACGGGGTCACGCAGGTGGTGACGCCGACTTGGATGTACGACACGAAGCGCGAGGACAACAACGTCAATAACATCCGCAAATACCAGTTCCTTCAGACGGCGGCTAACGTCGATCTCTTCAAGAACCGTCTCGTGCTCATCGGAGCGTTCCGCCGTGACTTCGCGAGCCTGTCAGCCAATCGCGTGCTCCAGCCTGGCAGCTATGCCCCCGGCTGGGATGGCACCACGATCGAGTTCCGCAAGGCGCCGCCGGCGGACTACTTCGCGATGACGTATATCCCGAAGAATTCCGCGGGGCAGGCCATCGGGCCGGCCGCGGTCGCCGACGTTCGTCCTCGCGTCAACGTGGCCAACGCTCAGGTGCCCGCGCCGCAGTATGCGAACGATCGCTTCCGTGATGATTACGATGCGCCGAAGATTTCACCCATCGTCAACACCACCACCTACGGCGGCGTGTTCAACGTCACCAAGACGATTGGTCTCTACGCCAACTTCGGCAACAACTACGAAATCAGCGCACCGTTCGAGCGGCTCGACGGCACCCTCTGCGTGCCGACCACGTCTGAGGGTCGCGATATGGGCGTGCGTTACACGATGCCCGGTGGCCGGCTCTCCGTCAGCCTCGGCTGGTACGACTCCTTCCAGGAGGGCAACCTCGTGGACATCCCGATTTCCGGGCCGTACAACACCTTCGCGGCGACTCCGGCCGTGGGCGACCTGAGCTCCACGGGTCAGAATATCCGCGGCGCGAAGCGCTTCCCGCAAACCGTCATCAAGGACAGCAACACCACCACGACGACGGGCTACGAGTTGGATCTGACTGCGAACCTGACGCCCAACTGGCGCATGATCCTGAACGCCGGCAAGATTTACACCGAACTCACCAAGCAGTTCCCGGACTCGATCAAGTACTTCTCGACCCAGGACGCGACGACCCGGCAGATCCTCGCGGACGCCGGCATCCTGATCGACGCGAACAACGACGCCCGCATCAACCCCGTCCTCGATGATCCGACGAAGATCAACCAGACGAAGGTGCAGGCGGCGGTCGATGCGTGGAACACGCTGCAGGACGTCACCATCCCCGGAACCATCGGGCGCAAGAGCCAGCAGGGCGGTGGCAGCACGCCTTGGACGGTGAACTTCGCGACGGACTATCGCTTCCGCAGCGGTTTCGCTCGCGGCCTCCGGATCGGCGCGGGTGTCAATTATCGCTCCGGTGCGGTCGTCGGCTATCGCACCAGCGACACCATCACGGATCCCAACAATCCGGCCAATGCGATCGATGACCCGACGGTCGACGAAGCGACGTCCGTGTTCGGCAACGACACCTATAAGGTGACCGGCACCTTCTCCTACACCTACCGGTTCAAGGAGAGCGGCCGCCGCCTCGCGCCGAAGACGATCCAGTTCGACCTGGTGATCGACAACCTGCTCAACAACCGCGAGGCGAACTACGCCTTCAGCAGCAGCAGCGCCACCACCGCGTACACGCTCCTCGTGCCGCGTAATGGCGACTGGACGCAGCCGGCGCGCACGACGGTGGCGGGAACGCCGACCTACTTCATGCCGCGCAATTTCATGTTGTCGGCGAAGATGAGCTTCTGATCGCAGACCATCGCGATCGTGACGAGCGCCGGCATCCCAGGATGCCGGCGCTTTTTTGTGGGCAAGTGGAAGGTGTGTCTCGAATCACTGCGGCGGAATTTTGGTCACTCGGCCGGGCGTAGCGCGGCCCGTGAGCTTGGGGATTTCTTGGGCGCGTCGTATCACGTCGTCCCGCTGCCCACGGAGCGGGCTACATCACCACCCCGCTTTGTCATTCTGAGCGCAGCGAAGAATCCAAACGTGATAACGCACGTTGGGAAGGTCGTGAGGCCGCGACGGGGGTGGAGCGCATTGGATTTTCGGCCCGATTTGGCTGACGTGCGACGTCATGCCGGCGGCCTTGGGCTCCTTGTGAGGACACTTCCCAGACCTGGATTCTTCGCTGCGCTCAGAATGACAAACCAGGGAACCATCGATTGCAGCCCGAGCTTGTCCACCCATCGGAACGAAACCGGCGGGTGCGGGCACCCGCCCTCCATGGCAGGTGGAGTATTAAGAGCTTCATCAGTTTCCGCTCCCAGAAAGCAATCCATGGAGGGGCGGTGTTCCCACCGTCCACGGCGGCATGAAGTCCGTCTCAAACCCGAGCGAGCAGTCTAGGAACGGAAGTTTCGCGAAGGATCCGGGAACGGCGTCCGTTGTAGCCCGCTGTGTGAGCAGCGGGACGACTTGGCAGCGGAGCGATGAAGCGGTCCCTGCCCTCACGGGCATTGCTACACTGGCGCGTGCCTGCTCCGACGGCGTCGAACGTGTCCTTTCACCCGACAAATCGGCGCCAAACCGAAAATTGCATTCGTAATTTCCGACCTCGCGGCTAAGTTTTCGGGGTCGTTTTCGTTACCCCCGGTGTGCATTCGCACACCAAGCTTCATCACCCCATGAATGTTGCCTCCCAGTCCTGCCATGCCCGTCGCCTGCCGGGTGCGCTGAGCGCGTTGCTCCTGCTCTCCGGTCCGGTCATCGTGTCTGCCGCGTCGCCCGCGGAAGGTGACATGGCTGCCTTCACGGATCGCCATTGTTCGAGTTGCCATAACGACGTCGACAAGGAGGGCGGCCTCGATCTCACCAGCCTGAAATACGAGCCGGCGGATCCGGCGAACTTCATGGCGTGGGTCAAGGTCCACGACCGTGTGCAGACGGGCGAAATGCCGCCGAAGGAAAAGAAGCGGCCGGTGGCCGCGGAAGTTTCGACGTTTCTCGGCGGGCTTTCCTCCGAGCTAATCGCCACCGAGCGCGCGGTCGTCGCCCGCGAAGGTCGCGCCGCCCGCCGCCGGCTCAACAGCTACGAGTACGAGAACTCCCTCCGCGATCTCCTGCATACCCCGTGGATTCTCGTGAAGGATCAGCTCCCCGAGGACGGCGAAGCCTACAAGTTCAACAAGGTCAGCAATGCCCTCGATGTGTCCTTCGTGCATATGTCGCGGTACATGTCCGCCGCCGACTACGCCATGCGCCAGGCGATGGCCGCGCAGTTCGTCCGCCCGCCGACGACGAAGCAGCGAATTTACGCCCGCGACAATTTCTACTCGGGCCCGACCACCGGTGACGGCGTGCCGGATCGCCAGAAATTTCCCGTCATTGGCCTGACGCCGCAGCGTGATGTGCGCATGCTGAATGCTCCCTCCACGCAGGAAGCCACGCGCGAGGTCGAGGCGATGGGCTGGATCTCGAGCAACTACGTCACGGGCTTTGGCTCGAACTGGGACAACTACAATGCGCCGGTCTCGGGCAAGTACCGGCTGCGCTTCAGCGGCTACACGCTCTGGGTCGGCACCTGGGGTTTCAGCCGGCGACTCACCGGCACCGGTGCGGCCAAGGCGCACGTCATCCAGGCGCCGGAATGGCATCGCCCGGATTTCGATCAGGTTTCCGCGGGTCGCCGTGACGAGTCGGTGGTCATCTACGCCAAGGGCGCGACGAATCGCCGGGTCAGCGGCTTCGACCTCACACCGGAGCCGGCGGAGGCGGAGGCGGGTGAGGTCTGGCTGCAGGCCAATGACTCGATCGTGACCGACACCTCGCGTTTCTTCCGCTCGCGGCCCACCGGGTTTCGCGGCGGCTACACGAATCCGCTCGCGCAGCGCGACGGAATGCCGGCGGCCGCGTTCCGCTGGATGGAAGTCGAGGGCCCGATTTACGACGAGAAGTCCGGCGCCGGCTATCGGCTGCTCTTCGGTGACCTGCCGATGAAGAAGACCGAGGCGGGCCAGCCCGGCGTGCTCATTGACGTGGTCTCGGAACCGCCGGCCGGCCGCGGCGGTCGCGCGATGCGCGGAGGCCAGATCGTCTTCGGTGGCCTCGGCAACCAGTACGGCGGCGGTCAGGGCCGCAATCGCACGACGCTCGCGAAGGTGAACGTCGAGGTGGTCTCCGCCAATCCCTCACAGGACGCCGAGCGCCTTCTGCGGGCGTTCATGCAGAAGGTCTACCGCCGCCCGGTCGAGGACGCACACGTACAGATTTTCCAAAAGGTGATTCAGCAGCGGCTCGACGCGGGCCTCGGCTTCGCCGCCTCGATGCTCGCGGGCTACACCGCGGTGCTGGCCTCGCCGGAATTCGTTTATCTCGATGAGAAGCCCGGCCGGCTCGATGACAACGCGCTCGCCACCCGGCTCGCGTTGTTCCTCTGGAATGCCGGTCCTGACGAAGTCCTCCGCCAGCGCGCCGCGCGCGGCGAGCTGCATCGCCCGGAAGTGCTGAAGGCCGAGACGGCCCGACTCCTGGCCGATCCGCGCTCCCAGCGCTTCGTGGATGCCTTCCTCGACTACTGGCTCGAAGTGCGCCGGATGGAAGAGACGACCCCCTCGACCGCGCTCTACAACGATTACTACCTCGATGATTCGCTCACCGAGGCCGCGCTCGACGAAACCCGGATGTACTTCGCGGAGATGCTCCGCGGCAATCTTCCAGCCCGCAATGTCGTCGAATCCGATTTCACCTTCCTGAACGAGCGGCTCGCGACGCACTATGGCATCTCCGGCGTGAGCGGCGTGAAGATGCGCCGGGTCTCGCTGGCGGCCGACAGTCCGCGCGGCGGCCTGATGACGCAGGCCAGCGTGCTCAAGGTCACCGCCAACGGCACGACCACCTCGCCCGTGGTCCGCGGCAAGTGGATCATGGAACGCATCGTGGGCGTCGACATGCCGCTGCCGCCCGCCTCGGTTCCCGCCGTCGAGCCCGACATTCGCGGCGCGGTGACGATTCGCCAGCAGCTCGACAAACATCGCGCTGACGAGAGCTGCGCGATGTGCCATCGCAAGATCGACGCCCCGGGATTTGCCCTCGAGAACTTCGACGTCATGGGCGCCTGGCGCGACCGGTATCGCGCGACCGCGGTCAGCGTCGAGCCCGCCCATGGCTTCGGCAAGAACGGCTGGCCGTTCGCCTTCTATTTCGGCCTGCCGGTCGACGCCAGCGGCGAGCTCACGGACGGCCGCGCCTTCAAGGACGTCCGCGATTTCAAGAAGCTGATTAGCTCGGACGAGACGCAGATTGCCCGCAATCTCGCCCGCCAGCTCTCGATTTACGCGACCGGTTCGCCGGTTCGGTTCAGCGACCGCGCTGCCATCGAGAACATCGTTGCGGCCACCAAATCGTCGAAGCACGGCGTCCGCGACATCGTCGATGCGCTGATCCAGAGCGACCTGTTCCTGAACAAGTAACCTTTACCCCGCGCCTCGCGCCATCCCCCCATGAAAAACTCCTCCTCCGCCGCGGTCAGCTCCGCCCCGTATATCGCCACCCGTCAGCCGCTCTCCCGCCGTCATTTCCTCCGCGGCGCCGGCGTCGCCCTCTCGCTGCCGTTGCTCGACTCGATGGCTCCCACCTTCGCCCGCGCCGCGCAGTCTGGCTCCCCGCTCGCTCCGAATGCGGTGCCGCGCCGGATGTTCGCGATCTGTAACAACCTCGGTCTCCTGAAGTGGAACTTCTTCCCCACGGGCGCGGGCCGGAATTATCAGGACTCGATCTACACCGCGGCGCTGAAAGAGCACCGCAATGACTTCACGGTCTTCACCGGCGTCTCGCATCCCAACGTCGATGGCGGCCATCCGGCCGACGTGTGCTTCATCACCGGCGCGCCGCATCCGGGCAGTGGATCGTTCCGCAACACGATCTCGCTCGATCAGTTCATCGCCGAGCGCATCGGGATCCAGACGCGTTTCCCCTCGCTGACGCTCTCGGTCAACACCCAGCGCCGCAGTCTCTCCTGCACCGGCACCGGCGTCGCCATTCCGCCCGAGGAAAAGGCGTCGGAGGTCTTCAAGCAGTTGTTCGTCCAGGGCACCGAGGCCGAGGTCAAAGCGCAGATCGTGCAGCTCGACACCGGCCGCAGCATCCTCGACGCCGTGTCCGAGCAGGCGAAGGACCTCCAGCGGAAGTCCAACACGCAGGACCGCGATCGCCTCGATCAGTTCTTCACCAGCGTCCGCGATCTCGAGGGCCGGCTCCAGGTGTCGCAGGGTTGGGAAAAGAAGCCGAAGCCGAAGGTCGACGCCCGCGTGCCGGTCGATCCCGCCAGCCCGGCGGCGTACATGGACAAGGTGAAGATCATGTACGATCTCGCCCGGCTCGCGTTCCAGACCGACTCCACGCGTTGCATCACGCTCCTGCTCGACAGCGTGTCGACGCCGGTCGTCGAGGGCATCCGCGACACCACCATCAACGAGGGTTACCACAACCTCTCCCACCACGGTAAGTCCGAGGACAAGCTCACCCAGTTCAAGGCGCTCGATCTGGCGCATATGCGGCTGCTCGGCGGGCTCTACGGCGACCTGAAGACGGCGCGCGAAGGCGACCAGACGCTCCTCGATCGCACGATGGTGATGTACGGTTCCAACTTCGGTGACTCGAACCAGCACGTCTGCTTCAACCAGCCGATTCTGTTCGCGGGCGGCGGCTTCAAGCACGGCCAGCACCTCGTGTTCGACACGCAGCAGAATTATCCGCTGACGAACCTGCTCGTCTCGATGCTCCATCGCATGGGCATCAACGAGGACAAGTTCTCGACCTCGACCGGCACGATGCGCGGCCTCGAGATGACCTGAGGGATTCCGCGATGCGGAATCCCTGGCAGGTGGCGTCCGCGCTGCCTGGGAATCTTGCCGAGCCCGCCGGACCCGGCGGGCTCTTTTGTTTGCGGCGTGAGCCGCAAACAGTTTGGTAACGACGCACATGGCCTCCGTCCCGATTCGTTTCTATCACCGGTACAAGAAGACCATCGAGGTCGAGCAGGTTTACGGGGAACGCTGGCTGCGGCTTGCCTACGAAAATCCGGTCGGGCGGTTCTTTGTCTGGATGCTGGCCCGCCGCGCCTTTTTCTCCCGCTGGTACGGCTACAAGATGAACAAGCGGGTCAGTGCGCTGCAGGTGATTCCGTTCATCGCCCGGTATAACATCGACGTCGACGAGTTCACGAAGTCGGCCTTCGACTACAAGACCTTCAACGAGTTCTTCTACCGCGCGCTCAAGCCGGATGCCCGGCCGATCGCGCCGGGCGAAAACGTGGCGGTGTTCCCGGCCGACGGCCGGCATCTGGCGTTCGGCGACGTGGCCACGGCCCCGGGCTTCTATGTGAAGGGTGCGACGTTCACCCTGGCGGAACTCCTCGGCGATCCCGCGACCGCCGCGAAGTTCGAGGGCGGCTCGCTCCTGATCTCGCGGCTGTGTCCGGTCGATTACCATCGCTTCCATTTTCCCGTCAGCGGCGCACCGTCGGATTCCCGCCGGATCGATGGCTGGCTCTATTCCGTCAGTCCGGTCGCGCTCCGTCACAACCTGAGTTACCTCGTCCAGAACAAGCGCGAGGTGACGCTCGTCGAATCGCCGGCCTTCGGCACGGTCGCGATGATCGAGGTCGGCGCCACCAACGTCGGCAGCATCCGGCAGACCTACGTTTCGGGCCGCAGTGTGCAGAAGGGCGACGAGAAGGGCCTCTTTGCCTTCGGTGGGTCGTGTGTGATCACGGTCTTTCAGCGCGGCAAAATCCGCTTCGACGACGACGTCGTCGCGCGCAGCGCGGAGCACATCGAAACCTACGCCAAAATGGGTGACCGGCTTGGCGTCGCGCCGGCATGAGTCTGCCTCGCTCCCGTTGCGCCGTTCGCGGCCGGCGATGGCGCCGCGGAACGGGACTTGCTCCCGCACTCGGATGAAGAATTTCCTCCTGAGCCTTTTTTTGGCCGTCACCGCCTTCGTGCGGGCGGCCGCCCCGGTGACGCCGCCCGTCACGACCAGGCCCTTTCCCTTCGCCGAGGCCACGATCGGACAACTGCAGCAGCGGATGCAGGCCGGAACGCTGACGGCGCGCGACCTCGCCATCGCCTACCTCGAGCGGATCGAGTCCATGGACCGCCGCGGACCCGCGCTCCGGTCCGTCATTGAAATCAATCCCGAGGCGCTGGACATCGCCGCCCGCCTCGATGCCGAGCGCAAGGCGGGGAAAGTGCGCGGACCGCTCCACGGCATTCCGATTCTCATCAAGGATAACATCGCGACGGCGGATCGCATGGAGACGACGGCCGGTTCGCTGGCCCTCGTGGGATCAAAGCCGCCGCGCGATGCCCACATCGTGACCCGGCTGCGCGACGCGGGCGCCGTGATTCTCGGGAAAACCAATCTGAGCGAATGGGCGAACTTTCGCTCGACCGATTCCACCAGCGGCTGGAGCGGTCGCGGCGGGCTGACGCGCAATCCCTATGCGCTCGACCGCACGCCGAGCGGATCGAGTTCGGGGTCCGCGGTCGCGGTCGCGGCCAATTTTTGCGTCGTCGCCATCGGCACCGAAACCGACGGCTCGGTCGTGTCGCCGGCGTCGCACACGGGTATCGTGGGTTTCAAGCCGACGGTCGGGCTCGTGAGCCGCACCGGCATCATCCCGATTGCGGCGTCGCAGGACACCGCCGGACCGATGGCGCGAACGGTGCGCGATGCGGCCATCGTCCTCGGGGTGCTCGCCGGCGTGGACCCGGCGGATGCTGCCACACAGAAGCGACCCGCGGATTTCACCGCCGATTTCGATTCCGGACGGAGCCCGCTGCGCGGCGCGCGGATCGGGATTCTCCGCGGACCGTTCGGGTTTCGCGTGAAGGTTGATCACGTGCTCGATGCGATGGAAGAGGTGCTGATGGATGCCGGCGCCGAACTGGTCGATCTGGGCGAATATCCCGCGTTGGCGGAAATCCGGGGTCATGAGGTGGAGGTGTTTTATTATGAGCTGAAGGCCGGCTTGAACGCCTACCTCGCGACGCTCGGGCCGGACGTGCCGTACAAAACCCTGGCGGATCTGATCGCTTTCAACCGCACGCATCCGAACGAAGAGATGCCGTGGTTTGGTCAGGAGCACTTCCTGCGGGCCGAGGCGAAGGGACCGCTGACGGATCCGGTGTATCTGGCGGCGAGGGCCAAGTCTCTCCAGCTCGCCCGCACTGAGGCCCTTGACGCCTGGCTCGACGGGCAGCAGCTCGATGCCGTGGTGTCGATTACGGCCGGACCGGCCGCAATCGTGGACTTGGTTTTTGGCGGAATGATGCGCGGCGGCGGCAGTTCGACGCTCGCGGCCGTCGCGGGATATCCGAGCGTCACCGTGCCAGCGGCGCAGATCGCCGGGCTGCCGGTGGGGATTTCATTTACCGGTCGTGCGTGGAGCGATGCGAAGTTGCTGGCGCTGGCGGCAGATTTCGAGGCCCGCACCCAGGCGCGCCGCGAGCCGCGTTACCTGCCGACGGCGGAAGCGAAATAGCTTTTTGGCATTTCCGAATTCCGGGCGAGTGGCACGGGTCTCCCGACCCGTGAAGGACGTCACGATCAGCAGTCCCGCCGACACGGGTCGGGAGACCCGTGCCACCCTTTCGTAGGGGCGTGGCTCGTCCACGCCCGAGCCTTAGC
>CANJCM010000106.1 GCA_947472765.1 Opitutia bacterium | reverse complement strand
GCGAGGATTTCGGTTTGGTGCTGCGCGAGCAGCGGCTCCATGGCGCCGGCGGCGGGGGCGGAAGCTTCGAGGCGGGCGCGCATTTTCTCCTGCGAGCGGGCGATCTCGGCAGCGGGGCGCGTCATAAAAATGATTTTATAGCGGTGGCTGGCCGGCAGGTGGGCAAGGAGCGGCGAAACGACTTTCACGGCGTGGCCGGCGGCGCGAGCGAGGAGAGTGGGATCGCGCGCGAGGTGCTTGATGTCCTCCCACTCAAAGTAGCCTTCCGGGTTGCTGGCGTCGGCGGCGCGGTGTCCGTCGGTCATGGGCGGGAGGCCGCCGCGGGCGAGCATCTGCATCATGAGCGAAGTGCCGGAACGCGGGAGACCGGAAACGAGAATCAGCGGAGGCTGGTCGGGCAGCGGAGTTGTGGGACCGGCTTTCGGAGGAGGAGTGTAGGTGGCCAGCGGTTGGGTGGCGGAGCGGAGTTGCGCGAGAGCGGCGGCGTGGGCGGCGATGCGTTGGGCGGAGGCGGCGCGAAGGGCATCAACTGGCGGCGGAGTTTCGAGGCGCTCGGAAAGATCGGCGACCCCGGCGACGAAGGGCTTGCCGGCGAGACCGTCGAGTGCGCGGGTGGCGGCGATGAGGCGGGGGTTGAGTTCGCGGGCGCGCAGGAACATGGCGCGGGCCTCCGGGCCCTTTTGTTGCAAGGCGAGCGATTGCCCGAGGACGAAGTGCGCCATCGCCATCGTGGGGGCGAGGGCTACGGACTGGCGGGCGCAGGTCTCGGCGTCGGCCGGCTGGCCGGCCTGCAGTAGGGCTTGGGCGTAGGCGAGCCAGGCGCCGGGTTGTTCGTCGTCGGCTTCGACCGCGGCGCGCAGGGCGGAGCAGGCCTCGAGGACGCGGTTGAGTTTAAAGAGGGCCTGGCCGCGCTGGAGCAGCCGGGGGGCTTCGGCGAGAGTGGCGGCGGGCGGATCGCTCTGGGCCGCCGCGGAAGGAGCCGGCGGGACGCTTGCGCCACTCGCGAGGTCGAGCTGGATCAGAGAACCTTCAGCGTCGCCGCGGGCGAGGGCCAAATCGGCGAGGAAGGCGTAGGCTTGGGGATTGCCGGGCGTGAAGTCGGCGATGGTCTCCGCGGTGGCGGCGGCCTCGTCCTTGAGGCCGAGGTAAAGCTGGCAGGTCGCGAGGTGGTAGGCGAAGCGGGCATCCTCGGGACGCTCGAGGTGAAGGCGCTCAAGTTCGGTGAGGGCCTGCTCGCTCTTGCCGGCGTGGCGGAGAGTGATGGCGAGATTCCAGCGGTTGTCGCGATCGCCGCGCGTGGCGGGCGACTCCGCGCCAGGGGCTTGAGAGAGGTCGACGTAGCCGAGCGCAGCGAATTGGTCGAGCAGGGCAGACTGATCGGTGTGGCTGAGGGCGGCGAGGTGACGCGGCCGCGGATGCGAGCCGGGATCTGACTCGTAGGAGGGGATGGGCGGCAGGAGCGGCGCAGGTGCCGGCGAACCATCGGAGCGCGTGATCGGGGCGAGAGCGGAAGTGAGGACGCGCCCGTCCATGTCGGCGGCGGCGGGCAGCCCGAGCAGATGCAGGACGGTGGGAGTGATGTCGAGGACGGTGGCGCCGGTGACCAGGGCGTCGGGTGCGATGCCGGGGCCGGCGGCGGCAAAGATGCCCTGGGCCCGATGCCAGATGGCGATGCCGGCGGAGACCATCGGGATGCGCAGCGGACGGCGGTTGTCGCTCTGAAAACCGTGATCGGAGCAAAGCACCACCGTGGAATCGGCGCCGGCATGGACGAGGAGGTCGCGCAGGAGCAAATCCTGGAGGCGGTAGGCAGAATTGACGACGTCCCGATACCATTCGAATTCGCGATTGGGGATGTTCGGCCGGCGCGGCGGGTGAAAATCCATGAAGTCGTGGCACACCCAGTCGATGAAGTGGTAGTAAACGGCGAGGAAGTCGCAGGGCCCGCGGTCGAGGGCGGCAATGGCGGCGTTGTGGACGGAGTAGAGTTCGGCGAGGCGAATCGCGAGTTGGTCCATGCGCTTGTCCTTCGTCAGGTCGATCTCAGCGGCGCGTGGCACGAAGAGTTTTAACAGGTCGTGCTCGACATCCTCGGGACGGAGGCGGAGCTCGCCGAGGTCGGGCGCGAGAGCCGGCGGATGCACGCTGCCGGGGGCGATGGGCCAGGGCGCGCCTTTCGCGACGGGGCGGGGAAACGCCTCGGTGACGCAGACGCCGGTGGTGTTCTCCGCCGGGTGCGAGGCAAACCAGCCGACGACGTGGGCGGTACGGCCGCGTTCACCGAGGATGTTCCAGACGGCTTTGCACCGGCGCTGCGTGCTCGTGATCGCGGCGAGCTGGCCGGTGGCGGGATCGGTGGTGGTGAAGCCGAGGATACCGTGCCGGTCGGCGTATTTGCCGGTGGCGATGCTGTTCCAGAGCATCGGCGAAAGGTAGGGTGGCAGGCTGGCCAGCGGGCCGGAGGCGCCGATGTTGACGATGTTGGCGAGTTGAGGGAGTTCGCCGGCGTCAATGAGCGGCGAGGCGACTTTCCAGTCGGCGCCGTCCCAGCCGACCAGGAGGATGCGTTTGGCCGGGGAAGTGGTGCGGGCGATGGGCGACACAGTTTGGGCAGGTGAGCAGCGGTGGGATTGGCAGAAGGGACTGAAAAGCGTCGGCTTGGAATGGCGCCAAGCGAAGCGGAAGTTTCATCGGGCCTTCGCTCAGGGCAACAATCCAAAGCGGGCGCTCGAACGGGGTCAGATCAAGCATTGAGAATTTCGCCCTGAATTCGGGGTCGCGACGGCATTGCGCCCCGCGGTATTCCCGGGCGCCGTGAGGTGACCCCTGCGATGAGACCCTGGAGCCTATCGTCCATGGTCTTTTGTCCATCGTCCGCCGTCTGGCATCTGCGGTATCATCTCCCACGTCTCTTTGAGGCTCGGCAAAGTCGCTCGCTTGACCAGAGGGAGTCGCGTTCCATCCTTTCCGCATGAGTATCCTCCAGGTGAAGCAGACTCTTTCCCGGATGTCCCAGCGCGACCGAAGAGAGATTCAGCTCTATCTCCTGCGCTTGAAGCACGAAAGTCCCGCTTGGAAGCGTCGGACGGCAAAGACGATTCGGGAAATGCAGGGCGGGAAGTTTACGACGGTCGACCAGCTGAAAGTCCGGCTCAATCTGAAGTAAGATGCGGTATCGGCCGGTCTTTTCCGATTCGGCTGTCGAATTTCTCGCGACTTTACCGCGCCGTCGCCAGCGGAGATTGTTGGATCGGGCGCAGGAGCTGGCGAGCGATCCGCTCCTGGTTCCGGATATCAAGCTGATGGACGACGAAGGGCGCGAGATTAGCCACGTCCTGGCCGACGACTTCCTTTTTAGCTTCTGGCCTGATCATGCGATGAAGGTGGTGATGATCGTTGGGATCGAAGACAGCTCGTGAGCCACTCGGCCGAACTCGGAGGACTTGTGGCGCAACTGCCGGCGAGGAGCCCCGATCGAGAAATGCGCGGTGAGGGCACCGCGCCTCCATGGTCCGGCGCGTCAACCGAGGATCCCTCCGAATCCATCTGCGGACATCTGCCCGCCATCTGCGGATAAGTTCGGTGCCGCGCCACTCGCTCACACTCGCGGCCACGAATTCCGAATTCCTCGCGACCGCCAAGCGCCACGCGCTCACGCTCGCAGCCACGACTACCCAACTACTCACTTTCCGTGTTCGTGATGTTCCGCGGCGGCGGGCGCCGGGGCGGCGAGGGGATTCGCTTTCAGGTAGGCGTCGACGTCGTTGGTCACGACGAGCTGGCCAAACATCAGGGTCCAATGCCCCGGGAAGGTGCAGACGAACTCGTACACGCCTTCGGTGCGAATGGCGGGCACGCGCAGCGACTCCGTCTGGCCCGCCTCGAGCGTGCGCGTGGCGGCGATGACCTCGTCGCTCTCGGGCACGAAGGTTCGGCCGCGGCTGTCCTTGGTTTCGGGCAGCATGGTCATGGCCGCGGTGCCGACGCGGGTGCGGGCGCCGGGCTGCACGATGACGAGGTTGTGCGGCATGACGTCGGGATTCTCGAAGATGATTTCGAACGACTTCCCGGCCGGCACCACGATCCGTGGCGTGTCGAAGCGCATGAGTTCGGGCACGGCGCGGATGACGAAGACCGGCACCCGCAGGCCGGCGATGGTCCGGCGCAGGGTCTCGGATTCACCGGCGGGCAACGTGCCGGCGAGTTCGTCCGCGATCTGGATCGTGCTGACGTAGTCCCGACCCGTGCGTTCTCCGAGCGCGGAGCGGGCGGCCCAATCGGTAAGGGCGCGGGCGGTGCTCGCAGCCGTCGCGGCCGGCCAGGCGGCGCGGGGAATCGTGTTGAGCGCCTCGGCGGCCGCCGGCACCTGCTCGCCGCGAGCGATCATGGCGGCGAGCGTGCCGAACATCGCGGCCGGTTCGCCACGGGTTGAAACGAGCGCCTTGACGGCGTCGCGCTGGATCGCGCCGACGACATGGTCCGGTCCAGGAATGGCAGAGACGTTCTGCGTCAGGAACGCCTTGATCCGATCAAAGGCGGTGGCGCGCAGCGCCGCGTCCGGGATCAGCGGAAGCACCAGGAACGCCACCGCATTCGGCGTGGCCGAGCTGGCGGTGCCAGCCCAGAGCGCATCGAGCGATCCGTCCGCGATCGAGATCGCAGCCCACGCATAGTTGCGGGCGTCGCCGTTGTCGCCGGTGGTCAACTTGAGCAGGGCAGCCCGCTGGGCACGCAGTTCCGCGGCCGGCCGCGCGATCAGCAGGCGGCCGACGCCCTTGAAATCGAGTTCCAGCGGCGAGGTGAGCGTGGTGAGGAGAAGTGAGATCGGCGGGACCTGACGGCTCCGCGCCAGGAGGTCGAGCGACTCGGCGCGCACCGCGTCGGACACGCCGGCGCGGCTGAGCAGATTTTCGGCGACGTCCGGGGTGCGCGGCAGCTTCAGGATGTCCTCGAGCCCGAGGCTGCGCAGCAGATAGCGCGTGCTGTCGGCATCGGCACCGGTGAGTTGAACGCCATCGATGATGCTCTTGCTCCAGTAGGGCCGCAGCTGGCGCAGGGTTTCCGCGAGCGTGTAGTCGAGATAGTAGTCCACCGGACGCTTCGCCGCGGCCAGGGCGATGCTCGTCGCATCGACCGAGGGAAAGAAACTGGCGGCCCGCACGGCGTGGAGCCGGACCCGCGGATTCTCGTCGGTGGCGAGGCGCTGCAGCAGCGTCAGGGCATTCGGCACGCGTTCGCGCCAATAGGAAATCACGCGCGTGGCCGCGGCCCGGGCTTCGGGATTGGGCAGACTCAGGACGCGATCGAGCAGGGCGAGATCGACGACATTGTGCCACTGGTGAACCCAGAGCGCCTCGGTGAGATGATGCGCGTAGTCCGGATCCGCGGGATTGAGCGCGGCGATCCACGTCTTCAGGGCCGCGATTATCGGGGCCGCGTCGTGGCGGCCGAGTTCCACCTTGGCCAGGTTGCGAATGTGATTCTCCCGCCGCTTCAACAATTCGAGCAGCGCGGGAATCGGCTGGCCGGCGATGGCGGGCTGCTTCGCCAGGGGGCGGCCCTCGTAGGTGATGCGATAGATCCGGCCGTGGACGTGGTCGCGATTCGAGTCACGCAGGTGACTCTGGAGGTGGCCGATGAGTGGGTTGTGCCAGTCGATCAGATACAGCGCGCCATCGGGTCCGACGCTCAGGTCGATCGGGCGGAAGTTCGGGTCGGTGGACGAAACAATGTCCGGCAAACGCTCGCCCTGGAGGCCGGAGCCTTCGTCGACGGGCTTCACGCGGTACACGCCTTGGAAGCCGATGACGTTCGGGTTGAGAAAATTGCCCCAGAACTCCTCGGGAAAATGCGCGCTCGTGAGGATGATGCTCCCGGCCGACGGCCGCGACGGGCGGTCCCAGAAGATTTTCATCTTGGGATGCTTCGCCGGGTAATCGATCCGCCCGCTGAAGGCCGCGCCGAAGTAGGTGTGGTTGTTCGTGGCGTCGGTGATGAGATCGTTGCCCCAGTAGTCGAAGGCCCGCCCGTGCGGGTTCATGAAATTGTAGGAGGCGTAGGTCTCGAACTTCGCGGTCAGCGGCTCGTAGCGGTAGACCGCGCCGTCGATGTTGCGGACGGGGCCGGCGATCGACTCGACCTGCGTGCGATGAAACACGCCGTCGCTGAGGAGAATCGCCCCGCCCGGCTCATAGATCAGCGAGTTGGCGGTGTGGTGGGAGTCGGCCGAGTCGAGTCCCATCAACACGCGTTCCTTCCAGTCGCCCTTGCCGTCGCCATCGGTGTCGCGGACGAACCAGAGGTCGGGCGCCTGCACGAGGAGGATGCCGTCCTTGAAGAATTGGAAACCCGTCGGGCAGTTCAGACCCGTGAGGAAATTGGTGCACTTGTCGGCGCGACCGTCGCCGTCGGTGTCCTCGAGGATCAGGATGCTGTCCCCCTGGGTCGAGGTGGGCGTGCGATTCGGGTAGTTGGGCCAGACGGCGACCCAGAGCCGGCCGCGGGTGTCCCAGTTCATCTGCACGGCCTTCGCGAGTTCGGGAAATTCCTTCTCGCTCGCGAAAACGTTCACCTTGAGTCCGGGCGAGAGCGTCATCTTCGCGATGGCTTCCTCGGCGCCGAGGAACTCGTAGGTGCCGTCGGGCTTCGAGCCGGGCTTGTTCGTGCCGATCGGCGTGACGGCCGGGAGCGGGAGTTCCTCGACCGGCTCGCGGCTGCCGCGGGCCGTGGCCCAGACGCGGCGCTCGAGGTTGGTGGTCATGACGTCGCGCTGGCCCATCTCCTCCTGCATCACCTGGATGTTCGTGATCTTCGGGGCGTCCGGGGCGGACACGTAGGCGATCTTCGATCGTTCCCCGTAGATGTTGTAGCCGTCCATCGTCCGGTAGCGCGAATGCCACATCCCGCTCTTCGCGTTGACCGCGGCGCGCAGCGGCGTGAGGTCACCGGCCGGGGCCGGCTGGCCGAAGATCTGCGGGAAGATCTTCGCGATCAATTTCGCCTCGCCCGCCTCGGACAGGTGCACGCCATTGATCGTGAGCGGCTGGCCGGAGCGCGCCGCCTCGGCGTAGAGTTCCTGCGAGGGCTGGAACAGATCGACGAACGTCACGCCGGCCTGGTCGCGGGCGATCTCGGCCATCGCCGAGCTGTAGAGGGCGAGATTCGCATTGGTCGCGGCCGGCAACTCGTAGTTTGAATCCGGATGCCGCTCGGCCGCGATCGGTGAGAAGAGCACGATGCGCGGCGGGCCGAGGCCGTTGTAACTCTTGGCGCGGGTCTCGCGGAGGAACTGATCGAGCTCCTCCTTGAACCGCGTGAGTCCGGCGGGGCCCTGGAAGGACTCGTTGAAACCGAAGAACGCGAAGATCACGCCGGCCTGGACGCGCGCGAGCCATTCGTCGGGCGTGCCGAAGTCCTTCGAGCGCGCGCGGGTGACAATCTCGTCGCCGGGCACCGCGAGGTTGCGGACGACGAGGCCATGCTGCGGGTTCGACGCGTGGATCATCGTCTCGAGCCAGCCGTGATGCTGCATCCGGACGGCGAGGCCGTTGCCGACGATCGCGACGTGCTCGCCGGGGCTGAAGGTGACCGGTGTCGGCGCGGCTGCGGCGGCGGCCCGGACGGCGGGCGCCGGCGGGGGAGTGGCGGGGACCGGGCTGGCGGCGACGGGAGCGAGCAGACCGGCGGGGAGCACTTTACCGAGCGCATGGTCGGCGGGACGCAGGCCGCGGCGGAAGCCCTTGAAGCCATACATCGACGGCGAATAGGCATCGACGTAACGGACGTCGGCGCGGACGGGCACCTCGAGACCGAGTCCCCAGTAGACGCCGTTGACGACGAAGCGGCGGAGATCCTCGTTCTCGAGATCCGTCGCGGCGCCCATGGTGGTGCAGAGGATCCGATTCTCGCGGCCGGCGTCATTGCGATGCTGGCGCGTCCAGGCGATTGGCATCATGGGCGAGTTGACCGGCTGCGTTTGCTGGTCGGACTTGCGCGGCTTGACGTGATCCGCCGGGGCGTCGTCGGGATTCATGCCCTTCAGCACGGCGCCGCGGAGGAGGAGCGTCGCATCGGCGGGCGGGTAGGCTTCGTAAACATCGCTGGTGCCGAAGAGGTTCGTGACACCTCGGAGCAACGGATGGCCGGCGGCGCCGGGTTCGATCACGGCGCGTGTGGCCTCGAACTTGTGGTGGCCCCAGTGTGTGACCCAGGTCTCGCCGAGGACGGCCTTGCCGAAGCCGCCGGGCCATGGTTCGGTGCGGTTGGAATAGCTGTATTTGTCCCACGCACTGCCGAGGGGGAAGTTGAACGCGTGCGTCGACGTGCGCAGCCCGATGATCGGGACGCCGCGACGGTAGGCGTCGACGAAGTGCTTCATCGCCGCGTCGGGCCAGGCGCGGAAGCGCAGGCTCATGATGATGAGATCGGCGGTGTCGAGCGCCTCGGCGCCGGGGAGCGAGGCGACGTTGTCCGGATTGATCGTGCCGTCGGGATCGAGGGCGAAGAGGACCGTGCACTTGAAGCCGTGACGCTGGCTCAGAATCTTCGCCAGCATCGGGAGCGCCTCCTCGCTCCGGTATTCCTCGTCGCCGGAGAGCAGCACGACGTGCTTGCCCTGGGCCTTGATGCCGGCGGGCGAGGTGAAGACGAGCGAGGATTGCGCGGCGGCGGCGGCGACGAGCGAGGCAACTGCCGCGAGGGCGTAGACCAAGGTGCGGAAGATCACGGTGAAGTGGGGGCTGATAGCGGAGGGAGCGCCAGGGGGGGAAATCGAAGGGCGAGCATTCATGTCCGCCCGGGCACCGTCACCCGCAAAATGCACCGGCACGGCGAAAGTCCTGCGGACCGGCCGGTGGCGTCAGCGCCGCTACGGGCGGTGCCACGCCACGTCGGGAAAGCCGCGAAAATTCTCGTCGAAAGATGCCACCGCCTCGCCGGCCTCGGCGGCGGTGGCGGCGAGCCACGCGTCGCCAAAGTCGACATTGGCCTTTTGCACGCGGGCGAAGGCGTCGAGCAGCCGCTGTTCGTGCTCCACTTCGAGGACGCCGCTGCGCAGCAGGCCGATCAGCAAGGCGGCGATGTCCGTGCGCGGTACCTTGTAGGAAGCGCGCAACGCGTAGAAGATCTCGGCCACGGTGACGGCCGAGAGGATGAGGGTGATCTTGCCCTCGTTCGCCTCGCCGACGAGCCGGCGCGCGGCCGGCGCTTGCTTCGGGTCGTCGTCGCGCAGGAAGCGCAGCACGACGTTGGCATCGAGGTGCAGGCGCTTCATTTGCCGCGGTCGCCCCGGCCCATCAGCTCGCGGGCGCGGGCTTTCTCGCTCTTGTCCCGCGGGGTGGGGGAGCGCGCGGCGCCAAACAGCGTCATCACGTCCGGTGCCGGCCGCACCCGCGCCGTGCCATCCGGGCACGCCTCCCAGAGGATTTCCATGCCCTTCCAGTTGCGGCGAATCTCAACGGGGACGGTGGTTTGTCCCTTGCTGGTGATGAGTGTCCTTACCATGTGCTGAAAGTAAGGCCAGCGGTGGCGATGTCAACCCGGCTGCAGCGGCGCGGAGACGGTTGGGGGAAGAGAGCGGACGGCTACTTGGCGGAACGAAAACCGGCCGCCGCAATGGCCTGGCGGAGGTACGCGTGCCCGCCCTCGGCGATATCCCACGCCGGCGAAAACTCGCGCCAGACGTTGATCGCGTTGGCGAAACCGGGGTCGGCCCGGCTGAAAGCCTCGATGGTCATCCAGCCGTCGTAACCAACGCTGGCCAAGGTCGAGAGCGCCTCCGCAAAGTGCACGTGGCCGCTGCCGGGAGTGCCGCGATCGTTTTCACTCAGGTGCACATGCACCAGATACGGGGCGATGGTCCGGATCGCGTCGGCCTGGTGCTTCTCCTCGATGTTGGCGTGATGCGTGTCGAACATCGCGCGGACATGGGGATGATCGGTCATCTCGACCAGCCGGCGCAACTGGCCCATCGTGTTACAGAGGTAGCACTCGAAACGATTGAGCGCTTCCAGGGCGAGCGTCACGCCGGCCTGCCGGGCGTAGTCGCCGGCGGCGTGGAGGACCTCGGCGCTGCGCTGGTATTCCTCCTCCTTCGGCTCGGCGCGGCTGAAGGTGGCGAAGGCGGAATGGATGGGGCCGCAGAGCAGTTTCGAGCCGGAGTCGACGGTGCGATCGATGTTCCACTTGAGTCCATCCAGCGCCTTCGCGCGGACGGCCGCATCGGGACTGACCGGATTCGCGTCCGCGCCGAGGACGGTGACATTGGACACTCCCATGCCGACGTTGCGCAGATGGGTGTTGAGCCGCCGGTACGCCGCGGGGTCCTGGTGTCCGTTGCAAATCTCGATGGCGTCGTAGCCGATCGCTTTGAGGCGATCGATAATCGGAAAGTGTTCGTCCGAAACCGACGCGGTCCAGACGAGGAGATTGAAACCGAGTTTAGGCATTTCGTTTGATTCCAGGCCGGAGGTTTAGTGCGTGGCTTCTTGGGCTGAAGCGGATGAAAAAAGGTCGTAGGCTATCAGGGCGTGGACGAGCCACGCCCCTACATGCTGTTCGCAGGGGTGGGCGCGCCGACCTATGTCGGGGCGTGCCTCGTGCGCGCCCACGACGTCAGAGTTTCTTCACCTTTTCCCAGCGCTGGGTGCGGGCGGATTTCAGGACGGCATCGGTGACGTAATCGGTGGCGAGACCGTCGCGGAAGGTCGGCGCGGCGGGCGTGCCGCTTTCGAGACCAGCGAGGAAGTCGGCAATCTGGTGCACGAAGGAGTGCTCGTAGCCGATCTGCAGGCCCGGCACCCACCAGTTTTTCATGTAAGGGTGATCCCCGTCGCTGACATGGATCGAACGCCAGCCGCGCAGGTTGCCGGCGTCGCGGTGGTCGAACCATTGCAGCCGGTGCAGATCGTGGAGGTCCCAGAAGATCGAACCGTGCTCGCCATTGATCTCGAAGGTGTAGAGCGCCTTGTGGCCGCGGGCGTAGCGCGTGGCCTCGAAGGTCGCGAGGGAGCCGTTGCCGAAGCGGGCGAGGAACGCGCTCGCGTCATCGATGCCGACCTTCTGGGTCTTGCCGGTGAGCGCGTGCTTCCGCTGCTTCACGAAGGTCTCGGTCATCGCCGTGACCTGGTCGATTCCGCCGTTGAGCCAGAGCGCGGTGTCGATGCAATGCGCGAGCAAATCGCCGGTGACGCCGCTGCCGGCGACGGCGACATCGAGCCGCCAGGTGCCCGGGCCGCCCTGCGGCACTTCGCTGGAGATCGTCCAGTCCTGGAGGAACTTCGCGCGGTAGTGGAAAATCTTCCCGAGCCGGCCCTCGTCGATCAGCTGCTTGGCCAGCGTCACCGCGGGTATCCGCCGGTAGTTGTACCAAACCATGTTCGGCACCTTGGCGGCCTCGACGGCCTTCACCATCTTCGCGCCCTCGGCGGCGTTCATCGCGAGCGGCTTCTCGCAGAGGATCATCTTGCCGGCCTTGGCGGCGGCGATGGCGATCTCGGCGTGGACATTGTTGGGTGCGGCGATGTCGATCAGGTCGATGTCCTTCCGCGCGATCAGCTTCTTCCAGTCGGTCTCGATCGACTCATAACCCCAGGTGTCGGCAAACGCCTGGGTCTTCGCGGCGTCGCGGCCGCAGGCGGCCTTGAGGACGAGACGATGGTTGCTCGGGAAAAAATTCCCGACCTTGCGAAACGCGTTGGAGTGGGCGCGGCCCATGAAGCCGTAGCCGATGGTGGCGATGTTAAGGGGTTTCATGCGGGTAATTGGAAGGGCGCCTGATTTTGGATTTTGGATTCTCGATTTTGGATTGGTTCGGAGGCGAGTGTGTGGCCGCAGGGTGGGAAGTGGATCTAAACTCTGTATGGGCGGGGAGGTAATTGAGTCTCTGCCCTCGTATCGCCTTCGCCTGCCAATCCAAAATCGAGAATCCAAAATCCAAAATGGCCGGCCCGTTCAGGCAGACCAGCCATGCGCGGAGCGCACCTCAATCATGCCGGCCAAAACGTCGTTCCAAGTCTGCTGCTTCAGCATGACTTCGTTCGAGAACATGCAGCCGTCCCAACAGATGTGTTTCATCTTCTTGGTGACTTTGCCTTTTTCGTCGCGGAGCCAGTAGCCGGAGTCGCGGGTGACGTTCAGCTTGCCCTTCGGGTCGCCGATCAGGCAGTGGCGGCCGGTCTTCTCGTGCGATCCGGAGCCGTAGGCCGTGCCGTCGTTCTGTGCGACGTGGAAGTCGATCGTCCAGGGCCGGAGGGCCTTGGTCAGCTTCGTCATCGCCTCGTGAAATGCGCCGGGCTCCCAGTGGAAGTTCTTCGGCACGATGCGATGCTTCTCCGCGTTCGCCCCGAGGATGTAGAGATGGGTGTGCGACATGTCGGCCTGGAAGCCGACGACGCGGGGCAGGTTAACCGCCTCGAGCAGGTTCAGCATGTTCTTCCAACTGTGCATGCCGCCCCAGCAAATTTCGCCCTCGGCCGCTAGGCGCTCGCCGTGGTCGCGGGCGATCTTCCCGGCCTCGCGGAAAGTCTCGGCGATCTGCTTCGTGTTGCCCTTCGGATCCTTGTCCCAGTCGGTGACGCTCGCCGCGCTGTCGATGCGGACGACGCCGTAGGGTCGGACACCGAGGTCGCGAAGCTTTTCGGCGATGACGACTGACTTCCGCACGCACTCGACCCAGCCGGCGCGCTTGGCGGCGTCACCCATCGCGGCGCCGAAGAACCACACGGGAGCGACGAGCGAACCGACGACGAGACCGCGGGAGCGAATCTTGTCGGCGAGCACCTTCAGCCCGTCGTCGGACGTGTTGATGTCGGTGTGCGGGCTCCCGAGAAAAAGATCCACGCCGTCGAACTTCACGCCGTTGACCTCGGCCTTGGCGGTCAGGTCGAGCATCTGGTCGAGGGCGAGGTCGGCCTCGGCGCCGCCCATGCTCTTTTTGCCGACGAGGCCGGGCCACATCGCGTTGTGCAGTTTGGGGTAATTATTTTGGGACATGGGAGAAAAGGTGGGGTGAGGTGAAGCGGGGCGGGTTGGAACAGGGATGCGCGATCGGGGCAGGCGGGGAAGCGGGGGAGGGAGACCAGCCGGCGAACGTGGGTTTCGTAAACAGATTCTCGTCGCGGAAAACAAGATTCAACTCGACCCTTGTCCCGGTGCGGTTCGTCGCGTTGGTGGTCCGCACCTCCCCCGATGAAACCCTCTTCCGCCTCCCTGCCGGCCGACCGTTCCTCGAAATTCCCCTTCCGCTGGTTTGCCGGCGCGCTGGTGGCTGCTACCGCCGCCTCGGCCTTCGCGGCGGCGGATCGTCCGTCGCAGCCGGCCATCACGGCGCGTTCGAAGCCCGTGCTGACGCTGCCCGAGGGCCGGTTCAAGGACTCGAACGGCAACGGCAAGCTCGACGTCTACGAAGACTGGCGCCGCCCCGTGGCCGAGCGCATCGCCGACCTGCTCGGCCAGATGACCCTCGAGGAAAAGGCGGGCATGATGCTGATCGACAGTCTCAGCGCCGACCCGGGCGGCCTCGCGCCGGCCGCCGCGGTGAACTTCGTGCAGAAGCAGAACATGACCCGGTTCATTCTGCGCAACTCGGTTACGGCGACGCCCGACGGCAAGCCGGGGACGGGCTTCTCCGGCGCACAGGTCACGCCGCGCGAGGCGGCGCAGTTCACGAACACGATTCAGGAGATGGCCGAGGCCGCACGGCTCGGGATTCCCGCGATCTTCAAGTCGAATGCCCGCAATCACTATGAGCGCCAGGCCCGCGGCGGGATCAACGAGCCGGCGGGTTCGTTGTCCGAGTGGCCGAAAGAGGCGGGCCTCGCTGCCACGCGCGACCTCAATGTGATTCGCCAGTTCGCCGGCGCGATGGGCGCGGAATGGAGCTCGATCGGACTCCGGGGCGCGTATGCCTACATGGCGGATCTCTCGACCGAACCGCGCTGGTACCGGGTGCACGAGACCTTCACCGAGGACGCGGATCTGGCGGCCGACATTATCGGCACGCTCGTGAAGGAACTGCAGGGTGGTCCGGTCAGCCCGAAGACGAAAGTGGCGCTCACGATCAAACATTTCCCGGGTGGCGGCCCGCAGGAGGACGGCCTCGATCCGCACTACACCTTCGGCAAGACGCAGGTCTATCCGGCGAAAAACTTCGGTTACCACGTGAAGCCGTTCAAGGCGGCGATCGACGCCGGCGTCTCGGCCATCATGCCCTATTACGGCGTGCCGATTAAACTCATCTACGACGGCGTGACCTACGATCAGATCGGGATGTCGTTTTCGCCGCAGATCGTGACGGACCTCCTGCGGACGAAACTCGGGTTCAAGGGTTATGTAAATTCAGACACCGGCATCATCACGTCCCGCGCGTGGGGCTTCGAAAACAAGACGGTGCCCGAGCGCGTGGCCGCGGCGATCAACGCGGGGACCGATGTGCTCTCCGGCTTCAGCACGCGGCAGACGATCACTGATCTCGTGAAGAGCGGACTTGTGAGTCCGGCGCGCGTCGACCTCGCGGTGTCGCGACTGCTCGTGGAGCAGTTCGCGCTGGGGCTGTTTGAAAATCCCTACGTCGACGCGAGCCTCGCCGATGCGACGGTCGGAAAGGCGGAATTTCGCGCCCAAGCCATGGAGGCACAGCGCAAGTCGATCGTCCTCTTGAAAAATCAGGATAAGAACGCGCTCCCGCTGCGGCGGCCGACGGCCTCGGCGCCGGTGAAGGTGTACACGCTCGGACTCAACCCAGCGATTGTCGGCGAGGCGCAATATGGCGGTTATCAGGTCACGAACGGCGATCGCACCGAAGCGAACCAGCAGACGCGTCCGTCGGTGCCGGCCGGGACGGACTACGCGCTGGTGCGCGTCGAGATTTCAAATCCGCGCAACTTGACCGGAAAATACCAGAGCAAGGACGCCGCGACCGGCGCGCAGATCAACCCCGCGAACGGCAAGGCCTGGGGCGCGGACGATCCCGACGGCATCGACAACGGACTCAACTTCGGCGGCGCGTTTCCCTCCGAGGCGGGCATGCTCTCGCTCACTACCATGGCGGCGTCGAAGTCGTGGCAGATGACGCCGTCGCTGGCCGACATCCAGGGCGTGCTGAAGGAAATCGGCGACCCGAAGAAGGTAATCGTCACGGTGTACTTCCGGCACCCTTACGTCCTCGACGAGGAGAGTGGGGTGAAGAGGGCGGGCGCACTCGTGGCCGGCTTCGGGGTGAGCGACAGCGCGCTGATGGATGTGCTCACGGGAAAGTTCAAACCGCAGGGGAAGCTGCCGTTCGCGCTGGCGAACAATCTCGAGGCCGTGACGCACAACGATTCCGATGCCCCGGGTTACCCCGAGAAGGACACGCTGTTCCCGTTTGGATTTGGGCTGGGTTACTGAGTCGGGGAGATCCGACATACCCCGGCGCTGCACGCCATCCTTCTCTAGCCGGACCCATTGTAGGGCCGGCGCTCGCCGCCGGGCCTCGAATTGCCGTTCGAAAGCCAGGCCGGGCGCGGACGAGGCGCGCCGCCACTCATCGCTGACACTTACCGCCATATCATCGCTGACACTTTTGATGTCAGCGCATGCCGTGGAAAAAAGATTCGAAGGTGCAGCAGCGACTAGAGCTGGTGCATGCCATGATCAGGAACGAGACGTCGGTGGCCGCTCTGTGC
>CANJCM010000105.1 GCA_947472765.1 Opitutia bacterium | reverse complement strand
CTCGAGGCGATCCGACCACGGCCGCCGGATCTGGCGGAGACGGATTTGGCCGAGATCCTCGATGAGGTGCTCCGTTTTCAGCACGCTGAGTTTGCGAACCGGGAAATTTCCGTGGACGTCGAGGCCGCGCGCCTCCCGCGCGTGATGGCGGATCGCAACCAGATCAAGCAGGTGTTCTTCAACGTCACCAAGAACGCGATGGAGGCGATGCGGCCCGGCGGGAGCCTGCGGATTCGCGCGCGCGAGGACGACGACTCGGTCTTTCTTCTCTTCGGCGACAGCGGCAGCGGCATCAAGCAGGAGGACCTGACCAAGTTGTTTCAGCCGTATCACACGACAAAATCAGGCGGCCACGGTCTCGGCCTGATGATCGCCCGCCAAATCATGCGCGAGCACGGCGGGCAGATCGGCTTGGACAGCAAGGAGGACGTCGGGACGATCGTGACGCTCCAGTTTCCGCGGAAGGATCGCCGCGTGCGAATGCTGCAGAGCTAGCGCAGACCAAGGCCTGCGGCCGGCATTCGCAGGGGGGCGCCTCGTGCGCGCCTGAATCCTTTCCTGCCGCCGATCCCTTACTTTTTCTTCTTCTGCAGCGCGTCGAATTCCTTCTGCGCTGCGGCTGAGATGATGTTCTGGACCGTGACGACCTGGGTCTCGGCGCGGCCACCGGAACGGACGGTAAGCTTCAGCGGGATGGTGTCACTGGTTACGCCGAGTTGGGAAATCATGGGGTCGAGCGTCGCCTTGCCGCCGGGCTCGATCGTGAGCGAGGCGGGACGCGGGGCAAAATTGCCCAGGTCTGAACTCACCTCGGAGACTTCAATTTCGAGCGTCTCCGTGCCGCGATTTTCGAGTAGAACGCGCAGGGTCACGGGCGGCATGGGACTGCCCGCCGCGCGCATTGCCTGCATTTCGCGGGCGTAGGATTCCATGGCGGTCTTCTCGTCCTCGTCGGACACACCGCCGAAGTAAACATGCGTGAAGCTCTGGCTCTCGTCCTCTTCCTTCTTAAAACCGGCGCCTTTGGGTGGCGGCCCCATTTCGCCCTTCTTGTTCACCCGCTCAAAACCGCGACGCACCGTGGCGGTGGCGGCCAGTTTGCCCGTCAGGTATGACGCCTCGCCCCGCATGGCAACCGGTCGCTCGATGGGCCGCGCCGCGGCGGCCTCTTCCATCATGAGATCGCGGGGAGGGACGGTATTACAGCCGAGCGCGAAAAACGCCCAGAGGGTCGCGAGGCCGGCAACGGGAAGCAGAAAGAAGGGCTTGGCATTCATCGGGGAAGGCATCCGACGCCAAGGGGAGGCAAAGGTTGCGTCGATTGCAAGGTCGGTCCCCGCGCGGAATCTTTCTGGCCTTTGGCGCGTCTTGCTGCTGACACAGCGATGCACAAAGCATGGAAAACTCTTCATCGACGGCCTTGGTGGACCTCGTCCGCCGAGCCCAAAAAGGCGAAGAAGACGCCCAGCGGGAGCTTATTGTCAGCTACCAACACCGGGTGGCTGGCTTTGTGTATGCGATGACCGGCCGGGGCGATTATGTCGAAGATCTTGCCCAACAGGTGTTCATCAAGATGATCCGTGCACTCGTTCACCTCCAAGCACCTGCACAATTTGAGTCGTGGCTCTTTCGCCTCGCCCGCAACACCTGCATTGATCAACTCCGCCGCCAGAAACTCCGCCGGATTTTTCTGCCTTTCGGGGTCGAGCATGAAAACATCCCCGAGCCGCCGGGAGCCGTCGACTCCGAGGAACTTGATGCCCTCCGGCATGCGCTCGCCCAGCTCCGCCCGCAGGATCGCGCGTTGCTCGCGCTGGTCCAGGAAGGCCGGAGCCACGCAGAAATCGCCGAAATTTTGTCCACCAGTGTCGCGGCCGTGAAAGCCCGGCTGCACCGTGCCCGGGAACACCTCCGCGAACACTACCAATCCTGATGAAACCCGAAGATCATGCCTGGCGTTCCCTGCGCGAACACGCGTCGGCCCAGCTCCGTCCCGACTTTGCCAACCGTGTCGTCCGTCTGGCGCAGGGTCCGCAGGACGAAACCTGGCGCGAGCTCGAGGCCGCCGGCGCCCGCCGCCTCCGCGCGGGCTTCGCGGAGCGCGTCTTGCGCGCGGCCCGGCAGATCCCCGGCGTGCCTTCGTTCCTCAACCAGTTCGCGTTCAGCGCGGCGACCGCCGCCATCTGCATGCTGGCGGTCGTGGGCATCCACTCCTTGCAGGTTCGCCTCGAGAGTGACCGCAACCTCGCGGGCTGGCAGCAGCTCGTCGACGACATGCAGGATCTCGAGCAGTATCTCTGATGAATCGTCTGCCGATCGCAGTTCTCACGGTGATGGTCTTCGGCGCCGGCTATGCCGCGCGGCTGTGGACGGAACGCGATCGCCCGGTTCCCCCGCCGCCCGAGGCGATCGGCAGTGAGTTCACGCGTCCCGCGGTCAACCCGGCTCCCGGCAAGAAGGGCCGGGACGGCAAGGACTGGAAGGGCCAGCCGGTCGTGAATCGCGCCACGCTCGCCAGCGACATCGAGAAGGCTCGTCCGAAGATCGAGGCCTATCGCAAGCAGATGCATCAACTCGATGCCGACTTCGATCGCGACCTGATGGCGCTGCTCTCGCCGGACCAGCAGCAGAAATTCACCCAGCGGCAGAAGCGCAATCAGGAGCGCCGGGTCACCCGCGAGGCGGCCGAGGCAGCCGACCAGACGCCGCTCAGCGATGAACAAATTCTCCGGCTCCAGCAGGTGCCGCTGTTCAATGTGCTCTGGTCGATCACGATTACGGCGCGGCTGGAACGACTGACCCGCGACCTGAAACTCGACTCCGCGCAGCAGGAACGAGCGCGTGAATTGCTCCTCGCCCGCCGCGATCGCTTTCTGGCCCTCGTCGACTCTTCGCCGCCGCCGACCGTTTCGCTCAGCGAACTCGCCACGCGCACGCGCAAGCTCGCCGAGGCGCCGGCGAAGTGAGCCGCGGGGCTTGACCGTCCGGGGCGCGGACGTGTGAATGAGCACCATGGTGCCGAGCGTGCTCATCGTCGATGACGAGAAACACACCCGCGAAGGACTGCAGCAGGCCTTGGCGGAGAATTACGATGTGACGGTGGCCGCCAACGCCGACGAAGCGTTCAACCTGCTCGACGCGCAGCCCTTCGACGTGGTGCTCACGGATCTGCGGATGCCCGGAAAGTCAGGACTCAAGATCATCGACAAGGCGCTCGCGCTGCCGCAGCGCCCCGCCGTCCTGATGATGACCGCCTACGGCAACATCGACACCGCCGTCGAAGCGATGAAGCGCGGCGCGGTCGATTTCCTCACGAAGCCGGTCAACATCGAGCGCCTCGAGGTGCTGATCCAGCGGGCGTTGAAAACCAAGACACTCGAGGTCGAGGTCCAGCAGCTGCACGAGCGGCTCGACGAAAAATTCCAGCTCGAGGGCATCATTGGGACTTCGGCCAAGCTGAAGGAGGTCATCGACAAGATGAAGCTCGTCGCGCCGTCCCGGGCCACGATCCTGATCGAGGGCGAGTCCGGCACCGGCAAGGAATTGATTGCGCAGGCCGTGCACCAGGCGAGCCCCCGTTCGCGGGCACCGTTTGTCGCGGTTCATTGCGCGGCGCTCTCCGAAAACCTGCTCGAGAGTGAACTGTTCGGACACGAGCGGGGCTCCTTCACCGGCGCCACCGAGCGTCGGGTGGGGCGGTTTGAGTCGGCCGATCACGGGACCATCTTCCTCGACGAAATCGGCGAGATCTCCGGCGCCACCCAGGTCAAACTGTTGCGCTTCCTCGAGACGAAGGCGATCGAGCGCGTCGGCGGTGCGAAGCCGATTGAACTCGATGTCCGGCTCGTGGCGGCGACGAACCGTAATCTCGAGCAGATGGTCCGGGACGGAAAATTCCGCGAGGATCTGTTCTTTCGCCTGAATGTCGTGCGGCTCTTCATGCCGCCGCTCCGCGAGCGTGCGGAGGACATCCCACTGCTCCTCGCCCATTTCATCCGGCAGTTCTCCACCGAGAACGGCGTGCCGCCGCTGACGATCGAGCCCGGGGCGCTGCGCACGCTGCAGTCCTACCCGTGGCCGGGAAACATCCGTGAGCTTCGAAATTTCTGCGAGAACGCGGTCGTGCTGCGCCGCGGCGGTACCCTCACGGAATACGATCTCGAATCGCGTTTTCGCCGCCCCGGCCCGGCGGGTCCGCTGGCGTCCCAAGGTGGGGGCCCGGTGACGGTCGCTCCGCGGGAAGGCGCCGCCGCGGGCGATTCGCTTTCCGTCGAGGAGAACGAGAAGCGGCTGCTGCGTGAGGCGCTGCTGAAGGCGCGCGGGAACCGGACCAAGGCCGCGGAACTCATGGGCATCAGCCGGCGGACGCTGCACCGCAAGGTGGCGCAATGGCCGGAACTGGACGTGACCGACAAATGAGCGCCCCCGCTTGCCGCCGGCTTGGCCGAACCGCTCCCGTTCGCCGGCGGGCTGATCAATCACGGCCGCACGCCGTGCCCGCCTGATGCGGCCGCGCAGTGCCCAGGAGTTAATTCACTGGCTCGAGGTGGGCAGGGGCGCCCTCTGGATCCGGCGCGTTGCCGTGATGGCCGCCGTGCTGGCGCTTTCGCTGCTGCTGGCGCGGCAACAGTTTCATGGCCCGGTGACCGAGGCCACGCTCGCGCAGGCCGACGTCGCCCGCCAGCTCGCGGACGGGCACGGCTTCAGCACCCTGATAAATTATCCGCAGACTGCGGCCGTGCTGCGGCAGCGCGGCTTCAACTTCGATCCGGCCAAGCCGTATCCCGAACTGCATCAGGCTCCGCTTTACTCGATCGTGATTGCGGGCGCCCTGCGGCTGGTGCCGGAGACGCGGCGTGCGGCGCTCTTCACCTCGACGCCGGTGCCGCCGGACGGATTTGCCGGCGATTATTTTTTGCTCGGGCTGAACCTCGTGCTGCTCTGGCTGGCGGCGTGGCTCACCTTTGATCTCGGTCGCCGGCTGTTTGAACCACGGGTGGGCTGGCTGGCCGCGCTCGCGCTCCTGCTCTCGATGCCGATCTGGCAGCAGACCGTGATGGTGAACGGTATGCCGCTCATGATGGTGCTTGTGCTGGTGTTGTTTAATTTCTGGCACCGCGTGGAGGAGCGCGCGGAGTTTGGGGCAGGGGAGCGGGCGCCCCTGCTCTGGCTGGGCCTGCTGGGGGCGGCCGCAGCGCTGCTGTTTCTAACCGAGTACTCCGCCGGTGTACTGATACTCGTGGCGCTGACTTACGCGGGAGCGCGCTTTCGAGGCAGCGCCCGCTGGCTCGCGCTCGCGGGCGTGGCGGCTGGTTTTTCTTTGATCGCGGGCCCGTGGGTGATTCGCAACGTGGTCGTGGCGGGTCATCCGGTGGCGCTCGCGGCCCAGAATGTGGCGTTGAAATTTGGCGACCCCACCGCGGAGCCGGCGGCGTGGCGCGCCACGTTTTCCGCCGAGGGCATGCCGATCGATCTGAAGAAACTCGGCAACAAGACGCTCACCTCGCTCCAGGAAAGCATTCGCTCCCGGATCTGGTCCGGCGGCGCAATGTGGCTGACCGCGTTTTTCGTGGCGGGCTGGCTGTATGCCTTTCGCTCGCCGGTGGTGAATCGGATGCGGTGGGTTTTCTCGGCGGCCTACCTCGCCGCGCTCATCGGCCAGGCCGCGCTCAACTCGGGCGAGAGCGAACGGCTCGCGGCGATCTGGCTGACGCCGCTCGTGCTGATTTTCGGGGCGGGCTTCTTTTTCGTGCTGCTCGGCAGCAATGCTGTCCTGTCCGGCTGGCCCCGCACGATCGCGGCGCTGCTGTTGGGACTTCAGCTGCTGCCCCTGGCCCACGACGCCCTCGAGCCGCGGCGCCTGCACTTCCAGTATCCGCCCTATTTCCCCGGACTCCTGCAAGGCCTGCGCGTGGAACTCGAACGCCGCGAACAGGTGGGCCGGTTCGGCATCATGGCCGACGTGCCCGCCGGCGTCGCCTGGTACGGGCACACGCGGGCCTGGGCGCAGCCGCCACGGCTCCGGGATTTCTATGCCATCACGTTGGAGCAGCCGATTGGCGAATTGCTGCTCACTCCGCGGACCCTGGACCGGCCGTTCTTCTCGGAACTCAACGCGCGGTCCGTGATGCCGGGCAACCTCGGCGGCGTCGCGAACCGGTTTGGCGAGTGGGGCGAGATCTACGCCGGGCTGTTGACGGGAAACTTTCCCCGGGAGTTTCCCTTGGCCGGCACGCAAAAACTCGCGGAAAATCTCTACGTACTACTCAACCCGGCGTTGCCGCCGCCCCGGGGAAAGTAATTGCCTCGGCCAATTCTTTGCACGTACGTTCCGCGCCGGTTTGGACAATAAAACGACATGAATTTCATTCGCGCCTGGGCAATCGGCGGTCTTCTGGCGGCCACCCCCGTTTGGGCGGTTTACGCCCCGATTCCCGAGCAGGAACAAGGCAAGGACCTGACCGTCAGCGTCCGCGGCGGCGCCTCGTACGACAGCAATCTCTTTGGCGCCGCGACGGGTGCCGTGGACAGCATGATCTGGGAGCTGGCCCCCAAGATCGCCTACAACGCTTCCGTCACGGATCAGACCTTCTTCTCCGCTTCCTACGGACTGACCCTCAGCCAGTTCGATGACCGCCCGGGCGATAAGCTCCTCGACAGCCACGACCTCGCACTCCGGGTGGCGCATGCGTTTTCCCAGACCTCGAACCTCGATATCAACGAGGTATACATGCTCTCGCGGAATCCGGAGTCGCTGCTGGCCGGCATTCCGCTCAGCCCCGATCAGTCCTTCGCCCGGAACCAGCTCGATGCCCGTTATGTGCGGCCATTGACCGCGAAGATCGGACTGACGATCAAGGCGCGGACGGTGAACTATGACTACCGTACGGCCAGCCTCGGTCGGAGCCTCGATCGCACGGAAAACCTCTACGGCGTGAGCGGCGACTACGCCATTATGCAGGAACTCAAGGCCGTCGGCGAATACCGCCGCCAGGACGTTTACTACCGTAAAATCGGCGAGGCCAAGAACAAGGCCTCCGACTTCTTGATGGGCGGTCTCGATTATTCGGTGGCGAAGAAGTGGATGCTTAACGGCCGCCTCGGCGCCGAGTCCCGCCGTCGTGCGGCGGAGCGCGATGTCACCGTGCCGTACGCCGAACTCTCGTTCAAATACGACTACACCGAGACCTCGTTCCTCACCGGTGGCTACGCCTACACGCTCGACGAGACGTCCGACACGATCCGGTTCACCGATTCCAAGATCAACCGCTTCTTCCTCAACGCGCAGCACTCGCTGTCCGCGCTCGTGGTTGCCTCGGCTTCGCTTGGCTGGGAGCCCTCGCAACTGCAGGGCCGCCGCGGATTCGCCAACCTTGATGAGACCACCACCCGCGCCGGCGTTGCGCTCAGCTACCTGCCGCGGAAGAACTGGAGCATCTCCGTCAGCTGCGACTACGATCGCGTGAACTCCGACGATGCCGCGCGCAATTTGCGCCGCAACCGCGCCGGGCTCAGCTCGACGTACTCCTTCTGAGGAACGCGGGTTTCCCGCTTTCGTTCATGGCCATCGCCCTCGTGAGCAAGGATTCGGCGTCGTTTTCCGACTTCCTGCAGATCCTTCGCCAGCGGAAGTCGCTCATCGCGCTGATCCTCGCGCTGGTCGTGATCACTGCCCTCGCCGTCACCGCCTTTTTGCCGCGCTGGTACCTGGCGACGACGAAGGTCCGGGTCGAGAAGCCCGAGGGCGAGGTGAAGCTCTTTCAGGCCCAAAGCAGCAACAGCTATGACCCCTATTTCCTGCAGGATCAGTTCAAGATCATGCAGTCGGAAAAGGTGCTCTATCCGGTGATTCAGCGACTCGGGCTCAATGCCCGCCTGGCCACAGACCTCGGCGCCACCAGCGCGCTGCCGTCCGCGATCACCTACCGCTATCTCGTCGACAAGATGCTGCGAATCGAGTCGCAGCGCAGTTCGTCGTTGATCGAGATCAATGTCTTCGCCCAGGAGCCGCAGCTCGCGTCGGACATCGCCAACGAAATCGCCCGCACCTACTCCGAGGATCGGATTGCGCTCGCGACCTCCGACCAGCGCGAGGGCCTCGCCCACTTGCGGCAGGAACTGGTGCTGCAGGAGCAGGTCGTCAGCCGGCAGCGCGACGCAGTCGAGAAACTGCGCAAGGACCTCAACATTTCCGGCGTCGACCTGAACGCGCGCTATTCCGACATCGAGATCGAGACGCTGCGCCAGATGCAGAACACCCTGATCGCGCTGAGCGTCGACGCCATCGGACGGAAGACGCGGTGGGAGCGCTTCAAGTCGATCCCGACCGCGGACCGGGGCAGCCTCGTGAACTCCGAGCTGATTCCGGACCAGAACATCCTGAATCTCCTCCAAGCCTACTTGGTGGCCGACCAGAAAGTGACTCAACTCAAGGCCCGGCTCGGCGAGGCGCATCCCGACCTGGTCTCGGCGGTCGAGAACCGCGCGAAGATCAAGGAGCAGCTCGACGGCCAGCTGCGCGGCTACGAGAGCGCGCTCGAAATTGCCTACAAGGAAGCCGATGCCCGCGTGGCCGAGCTCAAGGCCCAGCTCGCGCAGGCGAAGGTGGATCAAATCCTCTCGGCCCGCGATCGGATGCGGCCGTTCGAGGAGTCCGCGCAGAAACTCGAGGATGAGACCCGGCTGCTGACCACGCTCAAGCTGACCCTGCGCCAGCGGGAAATCGACTTTCAGGTCCCGAAAAAAACCATCGAGATCCTCAACACGGCCGAGCCGGCGCGGTTTCCGAGCAAACCGAACTGGGTGCTGAACCTGACCTTCGCGTTTCTGTTCGGCAGCGTATTTTCGGTCGGCGTGGCCGTGATGCTCGAGTACTTCGACACGAGCTTCCGCAACGTGGCGGATGTCGAGTCGCGGTTGCGCGCGCCCGTGCTCGGGGTGATTCCGTTTACCCGCGATCCGCTGGGCCAGAAGGGTGACGATCCCGCGGAGATGGAGCCGTATCGGGTGCTCCAGACCAATCTCAACCTCGCTTTGAAGCCCGGCCATCCGCATGCGCTCGTGCTCTTTTCGGCCGGCCCCGGCGAAGGCAAGTCCACGACCCTGCACCGCCTGGCCAGGCTCATGGCCGGTTCGGGCGAGAAGGTGATTCTGATCGATTCCGATTTGCGGCGCCCGACGCAGCATCGCATCGCGGAGCGCCCGCGCGATCCGGGCCTGAGCGACCTGCTGCTCGGGCAGAAGACGCTCGAGGCCGTTATCCAGCCGTCCATCTCGCCCGGCCTCGATTTCATCCCGAGCGGCGGTGCGCCGAATTTCACCCTCGGCCTCGTCTACAGCCGCCGGCTGAAGGACCTGATCGAAAGCCTGCGGGGCCGGTACGATAAAATCATCTTCGACTCGCCGCCGATCATCGGCGTGAGCGACGCGAGTGTGCTGGCCAGCGCCGTCGATGGCGCGGTGCTGCTGATTCAGCATCGGCGGAACCCGCAAAGCATGGTGCTGCGGGCGCAGCAGATCCTCGAAGGCCTCAAGACGCCGCTGCTCGGAGTGGTGCTGACGCAGGTGCCGGGCAATGCCGGCGGCGACTACGGGTATTACACGAGCAATTACGACTATTACAGCGCACGGGAGAACGCGGCGGAGACGAGAAAATCGTCCGCGGACGTCCGAAGCGGCCCTCGCGGCAGCGAAGGCGACCGCCTCGTTCTGGGGGAATCCGACGGTCCGCGGTGACCCGGATGGGGCGCGGAAAAACCTTTCGCGCGCGGGCCAAAATAGCTGTTGACGGAAGCAGGAGCGGGCCTACTCCTTGCACCCTGCTTTGCGGGCGTAGCTCAGTTGGTAGAGCACCACCTTGCCAAGGTGGACGTCGAGAGTTCGAGTCTCTTCGCCCGCTCCATTTTGATGAAGCGCCTCAGGATGTCCTGAGGCGCTTTTTCATGCCCTAAAGCGTCAGCTTCCAGAGGGATACAAATCCGCTGATTTTGCCAAGTCGCGTCAGGCGGCGACAGCTCGCGACCCTCTGGGACCCCTGTTTGTGCATGTCTTTGTGCATGTCCTGCTACATTACTTTTAGGGACAAATCCGGGGTTTGACAGACGGGTTTGCCGGGGTGCCAGGGATGTTCAGGGAGGGCAGGCGTGCGGTCTCGGCGATTATCGGCAACTGAGCCACATCCGTGTACACGCCCATGGTAAGCTTCATGTCACTGTGGCGCATCAGCTCCATCGCAACCCGGGGCGAGACGCCGGCTGCGGCCAGCATCGTCCCGTAGGTTTTCCGCAGGGCGTGGATGTCTATCCGCCGGCCGCGCGCGTCCACGAATGGGATTCCCGCCTTCGCCAAGTCACGTTTGAAGGTCGGAATCCGCGGTATCAGCCCCCGAAAGACAAAGTCTTCGGGCTTGGCATCGGCTGGTTTCAAGGCTGTCAAGGTATCAACCAGCTCGGGCCGCAAGTAGTGGACCGATTCCTTCCGGTTCTTGGATATCGACGACGGCACCCTGACGTGCGGTTGGGCGTCCGTCAGCTTGAAGTCGTCCCACTTGAGGCTGTTCATCTCGGAGCGCCGCAACCCCGTGTAAACGATCGTCTGGTAGACCACGGCGCGATGACGGGGCGAACTGGTCAGCATCCGCTGAATTTCGTCGACGGACAGTGACCGCCGGAAACTACCGACATTTGGATTGGATACTTTGCGCAGCTCGGCGAGCGGGTCCGCGACCAGGACCCGTCGGCGGATTAACCAGAGAATCATGGTCCGCATTGACCCGAGGAGATCGTTTACCGTCTTCGGTGAGAGGCCGCTCCTTTCTCGCCAATCGGCGAAGGATTGGGCGGTGACATCACGGATCGTTGTCCAACCGCAGCGCTCAAACAGGTTCGGGAGACTCTGGCGGTATTTGGTAAGCGTGCTGGTCGCAAGTTTGGCGCCTTCGCATGCGGTGATGAAAGCTTTATGGTGTTCGAGGAGCGAAGTTCGCAATGCCTCGCGGGTGGGCTTGGAAATTCCGATCCCGTGGGTCTCGCGTTCAAGTTCGGTTACCAGCGTGCGCAACTTTTGATCCGCGACGCGTTTGTCGGTGACGTGGAGCGCAAAATATCGGGGCTTCAGCCACTCATCCAAGCGAATGCGAGCAGACCAGAGCCGGGACTTCTTTCCGTTGATGTGGGGTTGGAAAACGTACGCGATCATGACGCCCCTCGTCTGTCGCCGCGTTCACGGCAGAGTTGATCCAGATAGGCGGAAATGTCCGTGCGCGGGACGCGGGAGGAGCGGCCAATTTTCAGGGGCGGAGGGAACGTGCCACTCGAGATGAGCCTCTCCAAGGTGCGTTTGGAAACGGAGAGTTGGTGGGCTGCTCGCGGTAGCGTTAAAAGGTCGGGGACATCATCCGCCGACGTGTCTGATGGCGGCCTCCGATTCGGTTGAGATGCAGGGACAGAGTGAGTCATGGCCATGAGGATTTCAGGTTTACGATCTTCGCGGTGCGCCATTTCGATGGCGCCGCCTGCGATGCGAAGCCGGGTGGGGCAGGCGAGAACGGTGCCTTATTAGGCGGGTTGCACTCCTATGGCGCGGTGCAGGCGTTTTCTTCAGGAATTGGTCCGTTCGTGGCGAAGGCGGACGTGCGGGGCGCTTATCATTATACGGCAATCTTGATTCGCCCCGTGTTCGCAGGCGCCAGACGGACCGTAGAAGCCAGAGACGTTGCGGCGTCTGATTGCTCAGCCCGCCGCGTTCGAATCGCTCGTATCTTCGCGGTGCCCGCCCGTGCTTGTTTCGTTGTGATGGAACGAGTAGCTGAATCCTGGGAAATTTCCTCATCGCTGGGCGCGCCCGGTTCCGGCGGTATCGGCGTCACCGACTCGACGTCGCCGGTGGATTCGGTCGCCTGCTGCGCCGCAGCTTGGTTCTTCGCAATGTCGAGCAGGTCGACGAGTTCACCCTGACGCTTCAAAAGTTCGCGGTAGCGTTCCTCGTGCTCGAAGACTTTTCCGGTTAACGCGGTCAATTCCGCGAGATGGGTCCTGCAGCGGTCGAGTTCATCCCGGCACCGCGTCACCTGCTCCTCGATTGACCGCGCCGCGTGCTCCAGGGAACTGATCGAGCCCACCGGCGACGCCGAAATATTCGCGGGGTATTCCCCGGCGCCGCGGAGGATCACTTTGTCGGGCCAGGTCGAACGGTATTCGAGTTTGAAGCCGGCCAGTTCGCCGAGGACCACGGTCCCTGCCCGGCCGGCGAGATGATCGTCGCGATGGTCGGCTGCTAGATACACCAACGCCGCCCCGGCCTCGGCCCGTTCGGTGTAAGACTTCGTCCCGACCACCATCCGGAATTTCTCGCCCTGCGTGTCCACTCGAACGCCGAGATCGTGCTCTGCAGCCGCAAGCTGGCGCTCCAACCGCGCGACATCCTCGCCGGCCATGCGCAACCGGCTACGCGTGCCATACTGCGATTCGCTGTGCTCGGACCGCAGCCGCGACAGCCGCATCACTTCGGCGTCCACCTTGGCCTTCTCCATGACCAGTGGATTGCCGGACGCGATGGCCTTAACCTCCGCATACGTGAGCGCCGGCGAGTCGAGATCCTCGATGCGACGGGCCACGGTCTGGCCAGTCATCACTTGGGAGATGAACTTCGCCTTGGTTTCCAGCGTTTGCCACATGTAGGCGTCGAAACTGCCTTCAGTGACGTAACGGTTCACCCGGACCACCGCGTTCTGGTTGCCCTGCCGCAGAATCCGGCCCTCCCGCTGCTCGATGTCGGCCGGCCGCCACGGCGCGTCGAGATGGTGCAGAGCCACTAGTTTGGTTTGGGCGTTGGTCCCGGCACCCATCTTCTGCGACGAGCCCATGAGCACGCGCACCTTGCCCGCGCGCACATCCTTGAAGAGCGCGAGCTTCGCGGCGTCCGCATCGAAATCCTGAATGAACGCGATTTCGTCGGGCGGCACGCCGCGGGCGACGAGCTTGGTTTTCACGTCCTGGTAAACCGAGAACCCGCGGCCTTCGACCTTTGGCGTCGACAGATCGCAAAACACCATCTGCGTCAGCCGGTCCTTCCGGGTCTCTTGCCAGATCGCGAAGATTTCACGGACGGCTTGGTTGACCTTTCCCTCCGGGGCATCCGCCGCGCCGCCGCGGACCAACCGGAGATCGAGCGCGGCTTTGCGGCCCTCGCCGGTGATCTTGAGCATATTGTCGACGGACGGATCGACCTTCTCGCGTTTCAGTTTCTCGGCCCGCTGAGCCAGCGACGCGACGAACGCCTTCAATTCCGGTGTTGTGGGCGCCCGCACGATGCGGGCTTTGCCGCCTTCGAGGGCGGGGATGGGAAGCTTGAGCATGTCCGCCGTCTGCACGTCGGCCATCGACCGGAACATCTGCATCAACTCAGGCACGTTCACGAAGCGAGCGAAGCGGGTGTGCAGCCGGTAACCGGCTCCGTCCGGCGACAACTCCATCGCGGTTACTGTTTCCCCGAAGGTGCCAGCCCACGCATCGAAGTGCTGGAGGCTCTGCTGCCGCAGCACTTCCATTTGCAGGTAGCGCTGCATCGTGAACATCTCCGCCATCGTGTTGGTGACCGGCGTGCCGGTGGCGAAGACAACCCCGGCGCCGCCGTTCTGTTTCTGGATGTGCTGCACCTTGAGAAACATGTCGAAGGCCCGCTCCGAAGCGGTCTGCGGCAGGCCCGCGACCCGGGTCATTTTGGAAATGTAGAACAGGTTCTTGAACGCTTGCGCCTCGTCGACGAAGAGCCGGTCCACGCCGAGTTCCTCGAACGTGAGGGTGTCATCTTTGCGATGCTCGGCTCCGAGTGCCTTGATCCGCGCTTCGAGTTTCTTTTTCGCCCGCTCCAGTTCCTTCACGATTCGGGTGCCGGAGGACGATGTACCGATTCTGCTTTTGTGTTCCAGGATGCACTCCGCAAGTTCGGCGAGCTGCCCGTCGAGGAAGTCCTTCCGTGCTTGGGTGGAGAGCGGCAGCCGCTCAAAGCCGGAGTGAGTGACGATGATCGCGTCCCAGTTATTGGTCGCGATGCGACTCATCAATTCGCGGCGTCGCAGGCTCGCGAAGTCGTCGCGCCCGGCGGCGAGGATGTTCGCGCCGGGATAGAGCGTGAGCAGCTCCGAGCTGAACTGGCCGAGCATGTGATTCGGCACGACGAACATTGGCTTTCGCGCCAGCCCGAGCCTTTTCAGCTCCATGGCCGCTGCCGCCATCGTGTAAGTCTTCCCGGCGCCGACGACGTGGGCGAGGAGAGCGTTCGGCGTCTGGAGAATCCGCCACACGGCGGCCTTCTGGTGTGGGCGGAGAACAATGGTCGGACTCGCCCCCGGTAGCGTGAGGTGATCACCGTTGAAGGTGCGCAACCGCAGATGATTGAACTCCCGGTTGTAGAACTCCACCAGCCGGGCACGCCTTGCGTCGTCCTCCCAGATCCACTCGGCGAACCGATCTTTGATTTTCTGCTGTTTGTCGCGAGCGGCCTCGGTGGCCGTCACGTTGACGGTGGCTTTGCCCTCATCGTCGTAGTCGAAGATCGTGGGGGTTCGCAGATTGAGGGCGTCTTCGATCAACGAGTGACCGGCCGCACGAGCGGTGCCCCATTCGCTGCGGTCCGCGACACCCGTCTTGATGGCGGAGCTGACCTCGACCGTCCATAGGCCGACCTGCGCCGCGTGATGCACCCGCACGTCTTCCGGGCGATGGCCATGCAGGAGTTCGACCGCAAAGGCCGCGACATCCCGCGCGGGAATCCACGCCGAACCCAGCCGGACGTCGATTTCCGAGGCGGTGAGATCGGTCGGTTGCACTCCGGCCAATGCCTCGACGTTGTGCCGATAGCGCGGATCGGTTTTGGCCGCGTGCTCCGCCATCGCGAGCTTTCGCCGGACGTTGCCCGACAGGTAATCGTCATCCGTTTCCCACCGTTGGCTCTCTGGGTTGAGAAACAATGCGCCTTCCAATTCCGGCAAAAACTCGGCCTCGGACTTGCCGAGCAGTTGACCGATGTGGGCCAGATCGACGCGGCCCTTTTCGCTGAGCGTGATGACCAGTGCTTCCTTGGCGCCGCCAGCGGCCAGCACCGGCTGGCGACGCTGGATGGTCCGTTCCCGAAAAATGGCGGTCTTGGTCGCGGTATTGGTGTCGTCGTCGTAGTTCTCCAATGAGAGGAGCAACGGCAGGTCGGGGTCACCGGCGAACGCGCGGACGTTGGCCGAGTGCGACACAGGGCCGAACTGCCCCGTGAAATAGTCGTAGTCCTGATTGAGGCGAAAGCGCGCCGCCTCGACATGCTCGTCCGGCCGATTCTCGACCTGCGTGCGCAGGCAGTCGCGCGCCGCGTCGCGCACGTAGATCAATCGCCGGATGCGACGAGCCAGCGCCGATGGCAGATCGGTCAACAGGCGGAGTTCGTCACCGTCGCGCACGGCGATGCCACCGCCGCCCTCGTTCGTCAGCACATAGGCGTTGGGTTTAACGCCCGCCGGTGCTGGAATGGTCTGCCGCAGCACCGCCGCCTGGGCTTCCGTCAGCGGTTTGAAAACACCCGCGGTCAGACTGGCGACGGCACCTGAAATGGCCTCCCCCAGAGCGCGCCCGTCCGCGCTGAGTCTGACTTCCTCCCGGCCATACATGCCGTGCTCCACGCGCTCCAGCTTGCCGAGCATCAT
>CANJCM010000104.1 GCA_947472765.1 Opitutia bacterium | reverse complement strand
CCGGGCGGCATCGCATTGCGGGTGACCCACGCCTTCGGCCGGCCGATGGAGAAATCCACCCCGAATGTCCGGGGATTGCCCTTCGAGGTGAAGGTTTCGAGTTCCACCGCCACGCAAAGTTGTACGGCAGCCAGGGTGAACAGGGCGACAAGGATCCGTTTCATGTTCGCGGGACTTTGATCGGCCGGCCAACGGATGTCCGCCCTTTTTCCCAGCCCTCACGAGACCGTGTGAAAACACCCCCTCTTCTTGTCATTCTGAGCGCAGCGAAGAATCCACGGACCCGGGAGAGAGGCACGTGTCGATTCCTCGCGGGCGCTCAGAATGACAGAGTGTGCAGACAGTCGCTCACTCAGAGGGCCGGGATGACCGAGGCTGAGGCCGCCCGGACGCGCCTGCTCAACCCGCTGGACGAATCTTCACGAGCAGATCCTTGGCCTCCACCGTGTCGCCGAGGGCGACATGCAGTTCCTCGACCACGCCCGCACAGGGGGCGTAGACGGTGTTCTGCATCTTCATCGCTTCCATCATGAGGAGCTTGTCGTCCTTCGCGACCTTCGTGCCGATCGAGACCTGGAGCTGCGCGATCAATCCCGGGATGGGTGCCGGCACCTGGCGCGGATCGTCGAGGTCGGCCTTCGGGCGCGACTTGGTCTTGGGCGTGATGCTGCGATCCACGATGAGGGTTTCGCGGCCAATGCCGTTGAGTTCGTAACTGATCGCACGGCGACCTTCCTTGTCGGCCGGTCCGACCGAAATCAGGCGGATGATGAGAACCTTGCCCTCTTCAATGCTGACCGAGATTTCCTCGCCCGCCTTGAGACCGTAGAAAAACGCCGGCGTCGGCAGGACGCTGACATCGCTGTAGGCCGTTTGATGTTTCGCGAAGTCCGCGAACACCGTCGGGTACATGAGATGCGAGTAGACGTCGTCGGTCGTCGGGTCGCGGCGTAACTTGTCCCGGAGCTCGGTCTTGAGCGCGGTGGTTAGCGTCGCCGCGGCTTCTCCGCTCGAACGTTTGGCCTTCGCCCGTTTCGTCGTGGCCGTCTCGGTCTCGTACCTGGCGCGGGCCTGAGCGTGGCGCTTGGATCCGAGGACCACGAGCGACACCCGCTCCGGCCAGCCGCCATCCGGCCAGCCGAGTCCGCCCATCAGCATGTCGATCACGCTCTCCGGGAAAGGCACCGAGCCGGCTTCGAGGTTCACCACATCGGCGGGCTTGATACCCTTGCTGAAGAGGAAGAGCGCCATGTCTCCCACGACCTTGGACGACGGCGTGACCTTCACGATGTCGCCGAACAACTGGTTCACCTCGGCATAGGTGCGGGCGATCTCCGGCCAGCGCTGGGCCATGCCCATCGAGGCGGCCTGTTCCTTGAGGTTCGTGTACTGGCCGCCGGGCATTTCGTGCAGGTAGACCTCGGCCGAGCCGCTGCGCGGGGCCGTGTCGAACGGCGCGTAGAACGAGCGCACGGTCTCCCAGTAATCCGAGAACTCGTTCAACGCGTTCAGGTCGAGCCCGGTCTCGCGCGGTGTGTGCTGCAGCGCGGCCACAATCGAATTCAAGTTCGGCTGCGACGTGCTGCCGCTCATCGAGGCGAGGGCGAGGTCAACGACGTCCACGCCGGCATCGGCGGCGCGCAGGACGCTCGCCGCGGCAATGCCGCTGGTGTCGTGGGTATGAAAGTGGATGGGCAGGCCCACTTCATCCTTCAGCGTCTTGACGAGTTTCTGCGCCGCGTAGGGACGGCACAGGCCGGCCATGTCCTTGATCGCGAGGAAGTGCGCTCCCATGCGCTCGAGTTCCTTCGCGAGCTTCACGTAATACTTCAGGCTGAACTTGTCGCGGCGCTCGTCGAGAATGTCGCCGGTGTAACAGATGGCGGCTTCGCAGATGGCGTGGGTCTCGTTGACCGACTCCATCGCGACCCGAAGGTTCGGGAGGTAGTTGAGCGAGTCGAAGACGCGGAAAATATCCATCCCGTTGGCCGCGGCGTGGGCAACGAAACCCGCCACGACATGGTCCGGGTAGTTCGTGTAACCGACGGCATTCGCGCCGCGGAACAGCATCTGGAAACAGATATTCGGCACGCGCGCGCGCAACTGCCGCAGGCGCTCCCACGGATCTTCGCCGAGGAAACGCATCGCGGTGTCGAAGGTGGCGCCGCCCCACATCTCGAGGGAGAAGAGCTGCGGCGCGCGATGGGCGAGGGCGTCCGCGCTCGCGAGCATGTCGTAGGTGCGGACGCGCGTGGCCATGAGCGACTGATGCGCATCACGCCAGGTTGTGTCCGTGATCAGCAGCCGCTTCTCCTTCCGCGCCCACTCGGCAAAGCCCTTGGCCCCGAGTTCGAGCAGAAGCTGGCGCGAACCCGCGGGGATGTCGGTTCCGGGCACGACCGCATGGCCGCGGGCCTTCGCCTTCACCGGCTCCGCGGTCGTGACGATGGCCGGGCGCGACGCCGGAATCGGCGCCGGCGGGAACGGCTTGTCAGGCCGGTAGCCCTTGGCGTGCGGGTTGCCGTTGACGATGACCTGGCCGAGGAAGTTGAGCAGCTTCGTCGCGCGGTCGCGGCGCGGCTTGAACTTGAAGAGCTCCGGGGTCGTGTCGATCAGCGAGGTCGTCGCCTGGCCGGCGCGAAACTGCGGGTGGGCGATGACGTTCTCGAGAAAGGGAATATTCGTCTTCACCCCGCGAATGCGGAACTCGCTCAAGGTCCGGCGGGCGCGGTTCATCGCGATCTCGTAGCTCTGCCCGCTGGTCACCGACTTCACGAGCAGCGAGTCGTAAAACGGCGTGATGACGGCGCCCGCGTAGCCCATGCCGCCGTCGAGCCGGACACCGAAACCGCCCGGCGAGCGATAGGCGACGATGCGACCGTAATCGGGCACGAACTTGTTCTCGGGGTCCTCGGTCGTGATGCGGCACTGGATGGCGTAGCCGTTGCGCGGAATGTCGGCCTGCCGCGGCATGCCGACTTCGTGCGAATGCAAGGCGTGGCCCTGGGCGATGAGGATCTGGGCGCGAACCAGGTCGAGGCCGGTGATCACCTCGGTGACCGTGTGCTCCACCTGGATGCGGGGATTCATCTCGATGAAGAACCACTCGTGGCGATCGAGATCGTAGAGGAATTCCACCGTGCCCGCGTTGTCGTAGCGAATCTCGCGACCCATCCGGGCGGCGGCTTCGCAGAGTTCCTTCACGATCTTCTCCGGCAGACCGAACGACGGGGCCACCTCGATGACCTTCTGGTGGCGACGCTGGACGGAGCAGTCGCGTTCGTGGAGATGGATGACGTTGCCGTGCTGGTCGCCGAGGATCTGCACCTCGATGTGCTTGGCGCGGGGAATGTACTTCTCAAGGAAGACGGCGGGATTGCCGAACGCGCGGCCGGCCTCGGCCTGGGCTTCGTCGAGCAAGGCGGACAAATCGCCGGCCTTTGACACCACGCGCATGCCGCGGCCGCCGCCGCCGAACGCCGCCTTGATGATGAGCGGAAACCCGATCGCCTTCGCGGCCTTCAGAGCCTCGTCGCGATCCACGATTGGATTCTCGGTGCCGGGGAGGGTGGGCACGTTGATCTTCTGGGCGAGCGCCCGGGCCGCGGTCTTGTCACCCATCAGGTCGAGCAACTCGGGGCGTGGACCGACAAACACGAGACCGGCCTCGCGGCAGGCGCGGGCGAATCCGGCGTTTTCCGAGAGGAAGCCATAGCCCGGATGAATCGCATCGACGCCCTTGGTGCGGGCGACGGCCACGATGCTGTCGATGTCGAGGTAGGCGGCAACGGGACCCTTGCCTTCGCCCACCTGGTAAGCCTCGTCGGCCTTGTAACGATGGATGCAAAGCCGGTCCTCCCCGGCGTAGATGGCGACGGTGCGCAGGTTGAGCTCGGTGCCGGCCCGGAAGATGCGGACCGCGATCTCACTCCGATTGGCCGCCATCAATTTCTTGATCGGGCGGATGGCCGGCGCACCGGTCGTAGGTGCAGAGGACGTGGTCGTGGAGGCGGATTCAGCGGAAGACATTCGTTTAGGCGATGTAGGGAGAAATTCCGGCAACGCAAAGGCCCAATTTAAGGTTAGCAGATACCGGGTCGTCGCTGCGAGCGGGAGCGGCCAAGCTGTTCGCCAAATTGACAGGGCGGACGTAGTCGCAGCCGCATCCGGCGGGCTGGGTGCTTTTGAACAGGAAGATCGGGGTGGGCGGGACGAAACGCTTCTTACATGCCGGTCCTGATCTCGGAGGGCGTGCACGAGGCCCGCTCCTACAAAGCCGCTGTAGAGGCGAGGCTCGTCCACGCCCGGTTGGGCTCCGACACTTCTTAAGGCGCTCTAGCCGCCGACGCGCCGTCCCACGATCACCAGGTCGCGCTCGATCCCGTCGAGTTCCGCGACCCGCGGGAGGTGTCCCCAGCGCTCGAACCCGCAGGTCTCGAAGAGCTGCAGGCTCGGCGCGTTGTGTGCCCAGATGAAACCCAGCAGGGTCCGGAGGCCGCAGGCGGGAGCACCCGCAATCGCACGCTCCAGGAGCCCGCGGCCGACGCCGCGGCGGCGATAGCTTTCGGCGACGTAGATGCTGACTTCGGCGGTCGGCTGGTAGGCGGGCCGGCCGTAAAAGGAATGCAGGCTCAGCCAGGCACAGACGCGGTCGCCATCGAGCACGACCCATAGGGGCCGGGTCTGGCGGTTGTGACCGCGAAACCAGGCCACGCGACTCTCGATCGTGACGGGAACGGTGTCGGCCGTCACCATGCGACCGGCGACGGTGGAGTTGTAGATCTCAACGATCGCGGGCAGGTCGGACTCGGTGGCGTCGCGGAGCGTGAATTCGGCGAGGGACATGGGACTAGCGGGCGGGAGCAGGTGCAGCCGGATCGAAGTTGAAGGACATTTGTCCGACCGGCGAGCGACCTTGGAGGAAAACCAGCCGGCCCGCCGGGTTGAACGCGAAGGTCAGATCGAAGACGCCATTCTTTGCCCCCGGCGGCGTGGGGACATACCGAAAGCGCAGATGGGTGCGGTCGCCTTCGGTGCGCCGTTCACTGGGGACACCCAGCAGTTCGAGGAGCGACGCCTCGGTGATGCTGGCGGCGTCCATTCCGTTGTCGCCCGCCAGTTGGACGGCAGCGTCGCGCTTCCCGCGATCGATCTGCGCGGTCCCGAGCCCGCGCAGCAGCCCGACGAAAAACGGTTTCGGGATCAGCGCGAAATACACCTCGTCGATCTGCAGGCGCGTGAGTTTGTCCTCGGTGAAGATGAGGCCGATCTCGACGTCACGCACGGCGTTCTCGGTCACGCCGGGGGGGACCTCTTTCACCCATCGCACCCGCCATTCCTCGGACATCCCGACGGTCCGAACCTTCTCCGGGGTGATCCCGAGCCAGCGCAAATCGCCGGTGACCAGCACGGGCGTGAGGAAACCGAGTTTGATTCCCTCGGAGGTCTCGAGTTGGAAAAACCGATCGAACTGCGCGAGCTGCCGTTTGACCTCGAGCAGCCGCAGAAACACGCAACCACTCAGCAAGCCGGCCAGGGCCACCAGCGCCGCCAGCAGGCACCGGCGCGTCCACGACGCGCGCGGTGGGAAAATCATTTCTTCTCAGCCGGGGTGGGCGGCGTGATCGAAGGCGGCGTAATCGTCGTCGTGCTGCCCGACGGTGCGGGGGGCGGCGTGACGGAGCGCAGGAGCTGCAGCTTGCCCACGATGTCGTTCAACTTCTGGAGCAGGAGATCGTCCTCTTCCTGCGTCGTCTTGTGATAGGCGCGACCCTCGATGATGCGTTCGGCCAGTTCGGTGCTGACGACAAAGATGTGATTGTTGCGGACGAAGAGCAGGTTGCCACGCTTCGCCACCGGCACGCGGTCGGAGGTGCCGAGCGTCGGGATTCGATCGGCGAACATGGTGCCGCCCGGGACGAGCAGGTTGGCGACGAGGGCACCGTCGAGCATGCCGGGGACGAATTTTGCGCTCTCGATCTCCGCGCCTTCAAAGTTCTGCTTGAAATCGGCGAAGACGAAATTGCTGAAGAAATAGACGAGGTAGTCCTTCAAGCCCCGGGTGGACATTTCCCAGCGCTGCGTGGCGTCCTGCGGGAAGGCCGCGATGCTGATGTGGACGTTGAAGTCATCCTGGAAGGTGACGACGCTGGTCGTATCGGTGATGTTGCCACCGAGTTCGGGGAGGACCGGGATTGCGACTCTGAACTGGCCGGTCGGGGAAACGTAGACGTTGCCGTCCAGTTTTCCCTGAAGTGGGGGCGGCTGGGGCTCTTGGGCCCGGAGGGAGGCAGCCGTGGCGGCAAGGGCGAACGCGAACAGGAATCGGAACATGGGAATGGTTAAAGTGAGTAGCGGGGGCGCGGGGTGTTTCAAGCCAAGGGTGGCAAAACCTTCGCGAAGCCCACCCACCAGTCAATGGGGATGGCCTCCGGTCGCGTTTGATCTGAGAGACCATGAGCCGACAGAAGTTCCGACCAAGGGCAGGAACCTGCCGGCAACCTCGCCCGCAGCAGGGAGCCAATCTGCTTTCGGCGCTGCTGGAAACAGCCGCGAATGAGGGCCTTGGCCGGCGCGGAAAACACGAAGGGCTGGGATTTCCGTACCAGGTTGATCAAATGCGATTCCACGTCCGGTCGCGGGAAAAAGCAGTTCGCCGCGACCTTGTGCCCCTGGGCGATGTCGTAGGCCGCCTGCAGGAACACCGAGATGGCCCCGAACGACTTCGACCCGGGACCCGCGGCATAGCGCTGGGCGGCCTCCAGTTGCAGCATGAGCACGAGCCGCTGCGGCAGCGGACCGGACAGGACGCCATCCAGCCACGGGGTCGCAATCGCGTAGGGCAGGTTGGCCACGATCTTGAACCCGCGGGGACCGGCCGCGAGTTCCGCGGCATTCGGCAGGCCGGCAAGCGGATGCTCGACGGCATCGCCTTCCAGCAAATGGAAATGCTCCGGATGCCGGGCGAGCAGCGTCGCCTCGAGGTGCGCATGCAGGGAACGATCCTTTTCCACCGCCCAGAGATCGGCGCCGGCGTCGAGCAGCGCGGTGGTCAGGGTGCCGAGGCCGGGGCCGACCTCGATCACGGTGTCGCGGGCCTGGATTTCGGCGAGCTCGAGCGACTTGCGGACGATGTTGCCGTCGACGAGGAAATTCTGGCCGAGAAACCGCTTCGGCTGGTGCCCGAGCTGGGCGAGCAGGTCACGGGTTGCGCTCGGGGAGAGGGGCATCGAGGAAGCCGGAAAGGTGGGCGATGGGCGAAGGCCGCGATCGAGACGCGGCGGGCCTTCGCTAGACGCCGACGCGCGGCCGGCTGGCCGGGCCGCGAAAGTCGGTGATCAACGCCGAAGGATCCGCCGCCTTCATCAGGGCCTCGCCCACAAGGATGGCATGCGCGCCGGCGGCGCGCACCCGGGCGGCATCCGCACCGGTATGAATGCCGCTCTCGCTTACGGCGGTGACGTGCCGGGGAAATTGCGGAATCAGCCGCTCGCTCAACGCCAGATCCGTGCGGAAGACGGCCAGGTCGCGATTGTTCACGCCGATGATCGTGGCGCCGTGGGCGAGCGCCCGGGCGAGATCCGGCTCGTTGTGAATCTCGAATAACGCATCCAGCCCCGCAGCGCGCGCAGCTCCGGCGAGGGTCTTGATCTCCTCGTCATCGAGAGCTCGGACAATAATCAGGATCGCGCTCGCTCCGGCTTCCCGCGCCTGCACGACCTGGAGCGGGTGAACCATGAAGTCCTTGCGGAGACACGGACGCGCGGCCGGGGCCGGTCCACTGCGAAACCAGTTCGTGACCTCGCGCAAATCCTCGAGGGTGCCGCCGAAGTATTTCTCGTCCGTCAGGATGGACAGCGCATCGGCGCCGGCACTTTCGTAGCGTCGCGCCTGATCGAGTGCGGAGGCGCCCGCCTTGATGTCACCCGCTGACGGTGATCGCCGCTTGATCTCGGCGATGACGGCGAGGCCGCCATCGGCCCGGCGCAGGCGGGAGGCAAAGCCCGGCGGCCGCGGCCGCGACTGGTCGAGCCGGCTCAGCTCGCTCTCCGCGACCGGACGCAGCAGCGGCGCAATCTCGCGTCGCTTCCAAGCCATGATCTCGGTGAGTTTGTCGGCCATTCCGCGAATAGCCGCAAAGTGGCGCGCCCGGCGCAAGAAACAATCCGGTGGCGCGGACGTTTTCCGCTTTGCGCTTTCCCCGGCTTCTTGCGGCCATTCGCCATGAGCGCGATTGAGGATTTGCAGCGGACGATGGCCCGCCTCCGGGCGCCGGACGGCTGCCCATGGGATCAGGAACAGACGCACGCCACCCTGGTCCGCTGCCTGATCGACGAAGTCAGCGAGCTGATCGATACGATCGATCGCGGCGACACTCCGCACATGCGCGAGGAACTCGGGGACGTGCTCATCCAGGTGGTGTTCCATGCCCGGATCGCCGAGGAAAAAGGGCACTTCAACTTCGAGGACGTCGCCCGCGAGATAAACGACAAACTCGTCCGGCGTCACCCGCACGTGTTTGGCACGGGCAAGCTCGACACCTCGGATCAAGTCATCGCGCAATGGGACGCGATCAAGGCGACGGAGAAGAAGAACGGCCCGGCGGGCTGCGCCAGCACGGTCTTCAAGGCCCTGCCGCCGCGGCTGCCCGCGCTGATGTTCGCCGAGGCGGTGTGGAAGCAGATTGAGAAAAAGGCCCTGCCCGCCGACGGCATCGTGGACACGGATCAGGTGCGCGCCCTCGGCCGGCAAATCGACGAGGCGAGTCTCGGCCGGATGCTTTTCGAACTCACCGCCGCCGCTCGCGAGAAGGGCCTCGATCCCGAAGGTGCGCTTCGGCTGCACACCGAAAAGGTCATGAGCGCCGTGGCCAATAAAGTCGCCCCGACGGGGACGGTCTAACCGGCACGGCATGGGGATGGAACCCGAGACCTCGGCCGTGACGCCCGCCCCGGTCGTGCCTCCGGATGTGGTCGCGGAATGGTGGCAACCCTTCGGCGACTATCTGGAAAAGGAGCGCCGCTACTCGCGTTACACGCTGCGCAACTACCGGCAGGCGTTTGAAGATTTCTATCATTGGGCACAGCCCGGCGGACTCTGGACGCGCGGCCTCGATGCGCTCAATGCGCGGGACATGCGGGACTTCGTGATCGAGGCGCAGCGGCGTTTCGATCGGCGCACGCTGCATAATCACGCCTCCGGCTTGCGCACGTTCTTCAAATATTGGATGCGACACGGCCGCCTGAAGCGGAATCCGCTCCTCGGCGTCCCGCTGCCCAAGCTCGAGAAGCGTCTGCCGAAATTTCTGACCGAGGAGCAGATGAAGGCGCTGCTCACCGGTCCCCAGCGTCTGCTGGACGCCGGTGGCATCGACGCAGCCGTGGCGTGGCGTGATCGCCTGGCGATGGAATTACTCTACGGCGGCGGCCTTCGCGTCAGCGAACTCGTCGGCATCGATTTCGGGGCCGTTGATTTCTCCGCTGGCGTGGTGCGCGTGCTCGGCAAGGGACGCAAGGAACGGCTCGTCCCCATCGGCCGCGTCGCGCTGGCGGTGCTAATCAAGTTTCGCGACGAGTTCGCGCCCGCGAAGGGCCCGGCGAGTCCCGTGCTCGTCAATCCCGACGGCCGCCGCACGACCGTGCTGTACGTCCAGCGGATGCTGAAACGTTACCTCGCGCTGGCGGGCCTGCCGCTCGACCTCACGCCGCACAAACTGCGGCACAGTTACGCGACGCATCTGCTCAACGCCGGCGCGGATCTACGGCTCGTGCAGGAATTGCTCGGCCACGCCCAGCTTGCGACGACGCAAGTCTACACGCACGTCAGCGTGGCCCGCTTGAAGGAGATTCACGCCAGGGCGCACCCCCGCGGCTGACACCCCACGGCGATTCCTCCCGCTCCTCGCCGACCCGCGCGCATCCCCCCCACCGCCTCGTTCTCACCAAACCTTGCACGTAACGTATTACGTGACGTGCAAGGTTTGGGCAGAGCAGGGAGAACCAGACCGTCTTCACGCCAAGGCGCCTCCGCGGGGGTAGGTCCGGTTTGGGGCCCGGATCCAATCGCCCGAGCATTTGACCACCGAGTCACGGAGACACCGAAAATCGATCAGCTGATCTCGGTGCCTCGGTGTCTCGGTGGTTAAACTGGCTTGGTGGCCTGGCCCCGGGATCGCTTCGTGAACTTCGTGCCTTCGCGGTTAAAGCGGATTGCTCCGGATCGTAAGGCCCGGCGTCGAGCGCCGGCCCTACAGCCGAACGCCCAATCCAAAATCGAGAATCCAAAATCCAAAATTCCCTCACCAACTCAGCCGCCGGGCCGTGCCGTTGCCGGCCGTGTCGTAGAGGGTGACCTCGAGCGAAGTGGCATTCGATACCTTGGCGATCGGAACTCGGAGCGTGAAGGTTTCCTCCCGCCCGTCGCGGACGCCGTCGACCGGTTGTTCGAGGGTCTCGCGGACACCGTTGTTGAACAGGATCTCAATGCCTTCGAGCAGGGAAAGCTGATCGCGACCGTGAACCGTGACCGCCAGAAAATCTCCATCCCGCCGCGCGCTCGCCTCGATGGCCTCGGGTGCGGTGTGATCGATAATCAGATCATCGGTCTCGAAGTGTTGTGAGAGTTGCTCGGCCGCCGGGCGCGGCGCGGCCTCGCGGGCGACGAGGCGGGTGAAGTAGACGCCGTCGGGCAGATGCGCGGTGTCGAATTGAACGTAGCCGTCGCGGAGTCCGGCGCCGACATCGACCCACGCGGACTCACCGTCGCGCCGGATCGAGAAGGTATACGTGAGGGCGTCGCCATCCGGATCCGTGACCGTCCAGAGCACGACTTGCGCGCCAGGCGAGGGAACGACCTGGCTCGTGAGAAAATTTCCTTTGCGGCGATCTTCGTCGCGCGGCGGCTGCATCACCTGACTAAGCAAGACCACCGCGGACGGCGGCTGGTCGGCCGCGGCAATGACGCCGAAGCCGGGCGTCAGCACGCGGAAGTCAGCCAGCGTCGGGCGACGGTTCTGCGGCAGCGCGAAGAGTGTGGCCCGATCGAGTTCGATGGCGTCCGCGGTGCCGGTCGCATTCTTGCCGGCCGTGGGTGCCGCAATGCGAATCCGGAGTTTCGCATAGCGGCCGCGCAGGGCATCGCTGCGCCAGCCTTGATCGGGGTCGGCTCGCAGTGCGGTCCAGGGACCCCAGCCCTCGACTTCGTCGCTGCCGTTGCTCGTCCGCAGTTCGAGGGTGAGATCGCCGGGTGCGACCTGACGGAGCCGGTTGAAACGAAGCGCGCCGAGTTGGGCCGGAGTGGTGAGATCGAGCCGCCGCGTTTCCGCCTCGCGCGGGCCGGGCGCCTGAAAATCCAGCACGGCCAGACCGGGAGCGTTGTTGCGGAGAACGAGATAGCGACCCGGGGTCGAGAGCGGCGCGAGACCGTTGAGCTGGGAGGAGATGCTGCCCGGAAAAGTCAGCGACAGCCGCGCGTTGAGATCGTAGCCCGCGATTTCGCCCTGTTCACCGCCTGCCATCAAAAGCAGATCGCCCTGGCGAACGACGCGGTAGAACGCGGTGTTGGCCCGGGCGGTGAGCGTCTCGGGAAATCCGTGGGCGGGAAACCAGACAAGTGCGCTGCGTCCGCCGAAGCGTTCGACCTGAGCGGGTGGGGGCGTCTCCGGGGTATCGCGGCCCGACTTGCTGGCCGACGCGGGCGGCGTGAGCCGGGACTCCCCGCTGCTCGAAGCAAACACGATCGTGGCGTAGAGATCGCCGTTGGGCTGCGCGAGCAGGTCGGTGACTTCGCCATCGCGGTTCTCCTGGAGAATGACTGGTCCGATTCGCGAAGCCGGATCCGCGGAGAGGGCGCTCGCGGCGTAGGACTCGCGCGGGAAGACATAGACGTTGCCCTTCGGCGAAGAGCCCGCGGCGATCCCGCCATCGGGCAGAAGGGCGATGCGGCGGAGATTCCGGTCCCGGATCTCGCCCACCAGCGTGATACCGCGGTCGGCGAGCATCCTGGCATCGGTGATCTTGTCCACGATGAGCCCGATGCCGCCGAAGACCTTGAGATCAATCTTGTAGAGCCGGCCGGGATTTCCGGTGGCGGCGAGAGCGGTGTCGTTGTCGAGCAGCAGCAGATCGAAGATCGAATCAACCGGCAGCAGCGCCCGTGCGACCGGCTGGCCATCGCGGATCAACTGGAGCGCGCCTTTTGGCGAGGTGCCCGCGAGGATGGACCCGTCGGAAAGTCGTTTCAGCGCGAAGACCTGCGGATCCTGGACCTTGGCAATTTCGCGCGTCGTGTAGGTCGATTGATCGGTTCCCAGCGTCGCCTCGAAGATTCGCCCGTCGGGGCCGGTCCCGATCCACCACTTCGACGGATCCGGCGTCGGTTCGAGACACCAGAGCAGCGGCGCGGGCGCCAGCGTCGTGCCTTCGGTCAGCACCGGGCCTGCCACCAACCGGCCATCGGACCGGGTCGCCAGCCCCTTGAGATTGCGGCTGGGGACGTCGCGGAAGAAGTCGATCTCGGTCTTCTTGGAGAGCGGCTCGGCCAGCGCGGAAACCGCGGTCACCGTGAGCCAGGCAAGGGTGGGGAAAGTCGCGCGTAACACCGCACAACACGGAAGCGAATGATCGGGAAAGGCAAGGCGCCTGAGTTTGAGCAAGGTGGCGCGCAATTCGCCCGCTACCGCCGCCTTGACCCTCGGTGGGGCCGGCGTAACCGTGAATCACAATCGGGCGGCGCCATCCGCGTCAGCCCCTGACTGCCGCCCTCCGGCTCCGCCCTGGAATCCTCCCTCTACCTTATCCTGTGAAGACTTCTCCTTGCTCGCTGCGTGCAGCCGATGCCCCGGTCCGTGGCCGTGCTCGATCCGGCTTCGTGACCCTCGCCCTGATTCTTGGCCTCGGTGCACTTCCGCAGACCCGGGCGGCGGTGTTCTCGGCCGACGAGGCCGCGCCATTCGTCGACCAGTATTGTTCGAGCTGTCACAACGACGTCGACAAGGAGGCGAACCTTGACCTGACGAGCCTGACCTTCACGCCGAACGATCCGGCGAACTTCGCGCTCTGGGTGAAGATTCACGATCGGACCACGAGCGGCGAAATGCCGCCGAAGGAAAAGCGCCGTCCCGCCGTCCCGGCCGTGAACAGCTTCGTGAGCAGTTTGTCGTCCACGCTGATCGACGAGGAACACAAGCGCATGGCTCGCGATGGCCGCGTCACCCAGCGGCGGCTGAATCGCTACGAGTTCGAGAATGCGCTCCGCGATCTTTTCCATGCCCCCTGGCTGCAGGTGAAGAATGATCTCCCCGAGGACGGACAGTCGCACCTGTTCAACAAAATCGGTGATGCGCTCGATGTCTCGCATGTGCAGATGACGCGTTTCATGCAGGCGGCGAACCGCGCGATTCGCGAGGCGATGAGCATCGAGCTGCAGCGGGTTGAAAATCCGACCACGACCTTCAAGCGCTATTACGCCCGCGACGAACGCACGCTCACCGGCACGTTTCGCGGTCCGCCTGATCCGGAGCGGATGGCGTTTCCCGTCCTCGGCACCGAGGGCCAGCCGGATGTCCGCGCCTACGAGGCTCCGCTGACGGTCGGCGATGCCGATCCGGTGAAGCGCGAACTCGAGGCGATCGGCTGGGTGCGGAGCAACTATCATCCCTTCCACACCATCTGGGACAACTTCCGCGCCCCGGTGGCCGGCCGCTATCGCGTGCGCTGGAGCGGCTACTCGATTTGGGTCGGACCGGACGGCTTTAGCAGCCGCACGGTGCGCGACAAGGACGGCAAGCGGAAGTTCGTCGACCGCGAGCCCGAGTGGTTCAATCCGAACGGTGCCGTCATCGCACCCGGCCGCCGCAATGAGCCCATCACCATTTACGCCCAGGGTCCGAACGATGTGCGCCGCCTCGGCGTGTTCGACGTCACGCCCGAGCCGGCCGTCAAGGAACTCGGCGTCGTCTGGCTGGCGGCCAACGAGTCGCTCGTGACGGACGCATCCCGCTTTTTCCGCAATCGTCCGGGCACGGCGGCGAATCCGCTCGCCCAGCGCGACGGCCAGCCCGGCGTCGCCTTTCGCTGGATGGAAGTCGAGGGGCCGCTCTACGACGAAGACACGACGGCAGGTTATCGTGTCCTGTTCGGCAATCTGCCGTTGCAGGCCGACGAAAAGGCCGAGGTTCGCCTCGACGCCCTTGCCAAGGATCGCGGCTCGCAGGGCGCTGGCGGCTACGGCCGCGTGGCGAAGATCCGCGAAGTCCCGGTCAAGGTTGCCACTGCGAATCCGCGCGAGGACGCGGAGCGCCTGTTGCGTTCTTTCATGGCCAGCGCCTACCGGCGCCCCGTGAAGGAGGAGGAAGTGCAACGCTACCTCGCAGTCATCAATGGCCAGCTCGGAGCGGGACATGATTTCACGTACGCGATGGTCGCCGGTTACACGGCGGTCCTCTGCTCGCCGGGCTTCCTCTACCTCGAAGAGGAGCCGGGGCGTTTGACCGATTATGCGCTGGCTTCGCGGCTGGCGTTCTTCCTCTGGAACTCGACGCCGGACCGCGCGCTGCTGGCGCGGGCCGAAAAGGGCGAACTGCATCGGCCTGAAGTGCTGCGTGCGGAAACCGAGCGGCTCCTCGCCGACAAGAAGTCGGATCGGTTCACCGAGGCGTTTCTCGATTACTGGCTGGAGCTGCGCCACATGGACGCCACCACGCCATCGAACACGCTCTATCCGGACTACTATCTCGATGAGTCGCTGGCCGAGGCGGCACTCGATGAGTCGAGGATGTTCTTCGACGAACTGCTCAAACGTGACCTCCCGGCGCGCAACGTGGTGAATTCAGATTTCACCTACGTGAACGAGCGCCTCGCGGAGCACTACGGCGTCCCCGGGGTGAAAGGCGCTGCCATGCGGCGCGTCACGCTGCCGCCCAACAGCGTGCGCGGCGGCATGATGACGCAGGCGATGGTGTTGAAGGTGACAGCCAACGGCACGACGACTTCCCCCGTAATTCGCGGACGCTGGATCGCGGAGCGGATGCTGGGCCAGGAAATTCCCGCGCCGCCGGCGGCGGTTCCGGCGGTCGATCCCGATACGCGCGGCGCCGTCACGATCCGGCAGCAGCTCGCGAAACACAGCGCCGACGAAAGCTGCGGCGCGTGCCACCGGAAGATCGATCCCTCGGGCTTCGCGCTGGAGAACTTCGACGTGATGGGGGCCTGGCGCACCCGTTACCGCGCGGATGCCAAGGACAAGGTGCCCGAGGTCGGCATTGGCAAGAACGGCTGGCCGTTCGACTGGCACTACGCGTTGCCGGTCGAGGGCTCGGGCAAGCTCGCCGACGGCCGCGAATTCAAGGACGTGCGTGATTTCAAGAAACTCGTCCTGGCCGATCCTACCGGCGTGCCGCGGAATCTGGCCCGGCAGCTGATGGTTTACGCCACCGGGGCGCCGGTGCGTTTCGCTGACCGCACGGAAATCGAACGGATTCTCGAGGCGACCAAGGCGAAGGACTACGGCGTGCGCAGCCTCGTGCACGCGATCGTGCAGAGCGATTTGTTCCTGAACAAGTAGGCCGGGGGCCGGCGCCGTCTTTTCTCGGCGCCAATTTGCGATCTCAGATTTTCAATTGCCAATTTTCAATCCGGTCCTGACCCGAAAGGGACCGTCCAAAGGGGTCCCGGCACGTCTTTCGTCGGTCGGAGACGCGGCGCTATTCGAGCTGACATGGTTTGAAGCCCAGGAAAGACCTCAGCGTCCTCCCTTAACCTCAGCGTCCT
>CANJCM010000103.1 GCA_947472765.1 Opitutia bacterium | reverse complement strand
CGGCGCGTCCAGAGTGCGTACCACTGGTGCAACTGAAGCAGATCGATGCAGTCCACGCCGAGTTCGCGCAGGCTCTCCTCCACCGAGGCGCGAATACTGGCGGGCGTGAATTGCTGCTCGAGTGGGACGTAGAAGCGAAAATTCGTCGGATCGATCGGTTTCACCTTCGTGCACAGGAACGGTCGCGGCCCCTGCCACTCGCGCAGCGTGCGACCCACGATGCGCTCGCTGCCTTCATAGTTTCGCGCCGTGTCGATGCTCGTGACGCCGCGCCCGAGAGCGTCGAGCAGCGCCCGGGAAATCCCGCCGGGCGTTTCCGTCTCCGCGAAACGCATCGCGCCGAAGGTGACGGCGGACACTGAAGCGCCGGTCCGGCCGAGCGGGCGTTGGGGTAGCGGACTCACGATGGCAGCGCGCGGATATTTATGCCGCCGACTCCAGCCGTTGCCGGGCTTTGCTCATCATCCGGTCGAAGATCGCCTGCGTCGCCGCCTTGTCCTCGGTCGTCGCGCTCTGCTGGAACGTCAGCACGCCCGCCTCGGCCTGCTGCTTGATCTCGATCGGCGTGCGCTGGATCCCGGCCTGCGCGAGGAAGTGCGTCAGCCATTTCTTGCCGTAGTGCGAGTGGATGAGCTCGTCGGCCCAGTCAAAATCCATGTCGTGCGAACTCAGGCGGTCGCCTTCCGCGCCGAAGATTTTCGCGCGCTCCGGCTTCGTGTGAATGTAGGTCGTCTCGAAGTAGAAGATCACGCCGAGCCGCACGATCGCATCGGCGTGCTGCCCGGAATCGTAGGAGAACGCATCAAGGGGCATCTCGGCCTCGCTGAAGCCCCACTGCTTGAGCCGTTCGTAACCCATCCGGCAGTGACGAATCTCGTCGAAGCACCAGCGCGCGGCGTCCTCGAGAAAATCGTGCGGCGCCTGCTCGAGCAAATCGTAGAGGCACGCCCCGGCCATCTCGGCCGCCCAGACTTCGTTGAGGTGATGGATCGCCTGCCGGACCTGCAGCTGTACGCCTGCGCCGGGAGGCTGCGGGGTGTGGCGATCCGGCCACGCGAACCGGACCCGCGTGAACCGCGCGTCGCGCTGTCCGGTCCGGCTGATGGCGAACGTCCTTCCTCCGGCGGCCGAAGGATCGAAGGCCGCGAACTCCGGAAGCGTGGCCGCGAAGACGCGCTCCGCCGTGGCACCTGCGAGCGCCGCTGTCACACCCGCGTTCCAGCGTTCGGCGGAGGCCACGAGTTCCGGCCGGCGCGTGGCGAATTCCGTCGTCACGGCTTCGAGCCGCGCCAGTTGCCGGTCCAGATCGACGAGCGCGTGTTCGAGCAGGTGAACCGACGGCGCGTCGTCGAGGGCATCGGCCAGCTTCAAATAATCCGCGAGCAGCCCGCGCAGATGCGGCTTCACGGCGCGCGCCAGTCCCATCACGAAGGCGAGGTCGCTCGGGGCGTGAAGGCAATTGGCATAGAGTCCGACGAGCGCCGCGTCCTGATCGATCGCGATCCGGCGTTCGGGGTAGCGCAATTCGAGCACGCGTTCCCGCAGGCTGCGGGCGACGAGGGCGTCCTGCCACAGCACCTCGGGCAGCAGGAGTTTCGTTTCCCAATCCGTCGTGCCCGGCAGCCAGCCCGCGGCCATGCGCACCAGTTCACGCTCGAGAAAGTGAAATCGCTTCAGCACCTGGGCGGATTCGCCGACCATCAGGGCCGAACGTCTTTGCCCGGTCGCTGCGGGTTGCAGGACGAGCCGGGGTTGGGGCGCGGGAGTGACGCTCATCCCTCCATTCAGGCGCGCCGGCGCCATCGGCCAAGCGAAATGCTTCGGTGCGGCGGCTTGGGCGCGGGCTGGTTTGCGATTCCGGACTGCCGAACCGCTTGCGACTTCGTTCGACCTCGGTGCCGGGTCAGAGAAACAACCGTCGAAAGTTGCCCTCCACCTGCCCGGCCAAATCTTCGAACGTTACGCCCCGCAACTGCGCCAGCGCCTCGTAAGTCGTGGCGAGATTGGCCGGGTGGTTTGCGAGCCGTCCGTCCGGCGTCGGCAGCGGGGGAAATTTCTCCAGCGCCGCGGGCAATCGCATCGCGGGTGCATCCGTCTCCACGAGCAGGCGATCTGCGGGCACGCGCGAGAACAGCTCGCGCAGACGCGTCCGCCGCGGCTCGAGAAAGCTGCCGTTGAACGAGAAGAAGGCGCCGAGGTCGGCGAACGGTTTCACCATTTCGTCCGGCCCGCTATACGCGTGCAGCAGAAACCCGCGGGTGGGCCGCCGCGAGTTCCGGAGCAGATCATGCAGCTGGCCCCACGCGTCGATGCAGTGGATCGAGGCCGGCAGGTTGTGCGCCGCGGCGAGCTCAAGTTGCCAGAGGAATGCTTCGCTCTGCTCTTCGAGCGGAGCGCGTCGCAGCCCGGTGAGCCGCCAGTCGTCCGCACGGGCGCGATCCAGAATCCAGCGGTCGAGGCCGAATTCTCCCATCATCCGCGGTGCGGCCCCATGCGCGGTCCCGGTCGAAACCGGGGCACCCTCGAGTCCCAGGGCGCCCAAGAGATTCTTCTGCCAGTCGGGAGAGCGATTGCCGACGTCCCAGGGATGAAGCCCGTAACTCGGCAGGAGCGTAAGTCCGGGGGCGGTCTTGCCCGCGAGCCTCGCCACGTCGGGCCAGTCCGTTTCGCACGTGCCGTTGACGACCGCATAACTCACTCCAGCGGCGGCAAGCTCGGCGAGCAGCTTCGCCTGATGAGGCGCGAGCCAGGCGTCGTGCAGATGATTGTGGGCGTCGATCAGCACCGGAGGGTTCAGCTCGTCGCGCTGGCGGCGAAGTCGCGGATCGCGGCGCGCGTCGAGGCGAGTCCATTGCGCCGGGTGGGAGAAAGGTTGCGCGTGAGATCGAGGGCCGCGAGGGGATCGGCGTCACTCGCCAGAATCTCCGCGGGGGTGGCGCCGTTGAAGAACTCGCAGAGCAACGCGATCAGCCCGCGAACCACCGGCGACTCGGCCTCGCCCTGGAAGTAGCAATGGCCGTCCCGCAGCTCGCGCGTGAGCCAGACGACCGAGACGCAGCCGCGCACGCGGTTTTCCTCAAGGCGGGCTTCGGGCGGCAGCGGCGGGATCCGGCGGGCGCGGTCGATCACGGCGGTGAGCCGTTCCTGCGGATCCTCGAACGGCTCGAACTCGGCGATCAGTTGTTCAAGTTTGGCGGCGAGGGTCACGACGGGGGCGGGAAATGAATCCGGCGCCTCACGATCGCGGTGGACGGCATCGACGCAAACGCTTTGACGCTGTCGGCGGTGCGGGGTTGAAGAAGGAGGTGAACCCCTTTTCGACCGTGACCTGGTCCTGGCGCGCGCTGCGCGGCCATAGCGTCACGTTCGCGGTGCTGTTCGCGTGCGGCCTGCTCGGCATCTCGATCATGTCCCTCTTGCGGGACGGCCTTTCGCGGCTGGGCGCGCCCTGGTACATCTGGTTCGTCGCGCCGATCATCCTGATCACGATCCTGGCGAAAAAGGAGGAGAAGTGGCTCCCGGATCTTGAGCAGCGGAAGAAGTGGGCGCGGCGGATTTTCTTCGGCGCGATTCTGCTCTCGTTCGTGATCGCATTCTTCACGCCCGAGCCGCCGCCGCCCGTGGGTGGACCGGTCGCGCCGGCGCCGGGGACGTTTCACAAGGTGCCGCGCTGACGGTGAAGGCGCGCACGAGGCGCGCCCCTACACCAGCTGCATCGTAGGGGCGGGGCTCGTCCACGCCCGACGCCGGCCCTAGCGATAAAACATCGCCTCGTTCGACTGGAAGAGCGCGTGCGCGAGCTGGGTCCACGCGTCGAGCGGACGAGATTCGTAGGTGCCGCCGACCTGCGTGGCGAAGTTGCCGGGCCGCTTGGCCGCTTTGCCCTGACGGGCGGTGCCGCGATCTTCGCGCGGCTTTGGCGCTGGCGCCGGAGTCGTTCCCTTCGCGACTTCCGGGCCGCCAGGATGGCCGCGAACGTAACTGAGCCCGAGCGCCACTTCCTGCGCGGTCGGTCGGCGCTGGTAGATCGCGATGTAGAGCGTGGCCACGCGTTCCTCGTCGGTGGCCAGGGCGCTGAACGCCGGCTGGTTCGTGAGCCGGCGGGCAGTCTCCATCACCATCGGACTGTTCATGAGAAAAAGCGCCTGCTGCGGCACGAGGGTTTCGTAGCGACGGCCGCTCTCCACATCCGGGCTGGGAAAGTCGAATTGCGTCAGCAGTTCCGGCGGACTGCTGCGGTCGATGAGCGTATAGAGCGCTCGACGGGTGGCGAAGGCCGGGCTCGCGATGGGCACGGACTTGCCGCCGACTTTCGGTTCCAGCTGCCCGGTGATCGCGAGCAAGGCGTCATGCATCTGCTCGAAATCCAGCCGGCGCAGGTTGTAGCGCCAGAGAAGATCATTCTCCGGATCGCGATCGGCGCCGGCGGGATTGGTCGAGCTCGCCTGCTGGTAGGTCGCGCTCAGCACCATCGTGCGATGGAGCTGCTTCAACGACCAGCCGCCCTCCACGAACGTGGCCGCGATCCAGTCGAGCAACTCGGGATGCGTGGGAGGCGACGACATGTTGCCGAGGTCGTCGGGCGTGGCCACGAGCCCGCGGCCCCAATGCTCCTGCCAGAGCCGGTTCGCGATTACGCGGGCGGTGAGCGGATTCTTCGGATCGATGATGGCGTTCGCCAGCTCGACGCGGCCGGAGCCGTTGCGCCACTCCGGCCGGCGCTTCGGATCGGCGGACAAAATTTCGAGGAAGCGGCGGGGCACGACGTCGCCGTGATTCTGCGCCTCGCCCCGGAGCAGGACGGGATAGTCGCGGGCACGGGCCACGTCGACGAGTGCATTCACCCGCGCCGGCACGCCAGGATGAGTCGATTCGAGTTCTCCGATCGCGCGCTGGAGTTCGCGCTCCCGGCGCTGGAGTTCGCGACGTTTGTTGCCGTCGTTCCGGAGCGCGCCGGATTTTCGCAACGACTGGAGTTCCGCGCGGTGCTCCTCGAACCGCTTCTGCAGATCCGCGGACTTCGCGGTGTACGCGGCATGCTCGGGCGTGGGGGCGGGAGTCGCGGCGAGCGTCGGCAGCGGGTTGGGCACCTGCGTGTTCGCGAAGACGCCGTAGAGCGAATAATAATCCTTCGTCGGAATCGGATCGAACTTGTGATCGTGACAGCGGGCGCAGGCCACGGTGAGTCCGAGGAACGCCTTCGTGGTCACGTCGATTTGATCGCCGATGACGTCGTCGCGCCGGCCATCGAACGTATTTCCCAGCGTGAGAAAGCCGAGTGCCGCGAGGCCGTGACGATCGGGCGGCGGCGCTTTCTTTTCCTGAGCCTTCTTGTCGGCAATGGCCTGAAGGCGGTCGCCGGCGAGCTGCGCGAAAACGAACTGGTTGTAGGGCAGGTCGGCGTTGAACGCCTCGATCACCCAGTCGCGATACGTCCACGCATGCGGCAGCCGGGGGTCGTCCTGGCGCGCCGGATCGCCCTTCGTGTCGGCGTAGCGGGCGACGTCGAGCCAGTAGCGCGCCCAGCGTTCGCCGTAGAATTGGGACGCGAGCAGCCGATCCACGAGCCGCGCATAGGCATCGGGCGCGGGATCGTTGACGAAGGCCTGCACCTCGGCCGGTCCGGGAGGCAGACCGATGAGATCGAAGTACACGCGGCGGATGAGCGTCGTCCGATCTGCGGCCGGACTCGGTGTGAGTCCGGCCGACTCGAGTTTCGCGAGAATGAAATTGTCGACGGGGTTCTTCGGCCAGTTTGTGTCCTTCACCGTCGGCACGGCGGGTTTGCGCACCGGCTGAAACGCCCAGTGGGCGCGGCCGACTCCGCCGTAATGGTTGCCGCTGCCGGCCGCAACGAGCGTCCGGGGATCGGGCGCGCCGCGGCGAACCCACTCCGTGAGATCCGCGATTTGCTGGTCCGTGAGCCGATCGCCGTCGGGCGGCATTTGCAGATCCGGATCCTTGTATCGCACCGCGGTGATCAACGGACTCTCGTCGGGCCGGCCGGGCGCGATCACGGGGCCGCTGTTGCCGCCGTGCGTCCAGCCCTCGCGCGTGTCGAGCAGCAGGCCGCCCTTCACCTTGTCGGCGCCGCGGCTGTGGCAGGAGTAGCAGTTCTCGACCAGCAGCGGACGAATCTTGGTCTCGAAGAACTGCCGGTCGGAGGCGGAGAGTGGAGTGGGCGGGGCCTCCGCCGCTTGCAGCAGGTCGAGGCAGGTGGTGAGCACCAGCACGGCAAGGACGCGGAAGCAGTCCCACCAACGGACGATCCTCAGGCTGTGGTTGGGCGTAGCCCTGCCCGTGAGGGCAGGGACTGCTCGATCGCTTCGCTTCACGCTGTGCCGCTGCTTACGAGACTGTGTGAACACCCTGTCATTCTGAGCGCAGCGAAGAATCCAAGCGTGAGTCGCTCTTGAGGTCATGGATTCTTCGCTGCGCTCAGAATGACATGAGGGAGGGTTTTGCGACTTTTCACCTAGGCTCTCGCGCCGCGGGCTCCGAAGCCGGCTTCGTAATCCAAGGTTCATGCGAGAATCGGCTTCACCACGTTGCCCGCCACATCGGTGAGACGGAAATCGCGGCCGTTGAAACGATACGTGAGCTTGGTGTGGTCGAGCCCGAGGCAGTGCAGGATCGTGGCGTGAAGGTCGTGGACGTGGACCTTGTCCTTCACGGCCGCCGCGCCGAACTCATCGGTCGCGCCGTGCACCGTTCCGCCCTTGATGCCGCCTCCGGTGAGCACCGCACAGAACGCTTTCGCGTTGTGGTCGCGTCCCGGGTCGTCGCCGCCGTTGCGGTCGCGGGTCGGCTTGCGGCCGAACTCGCCGCCCCAAATCACGATCGTGGAGTCGAGCAGCCCGCGCTGTTTGAGATCGGTAATCAGCGCGGCGAGGGGTTGGTCGATTTCGCCGGCCTTCTGCGTGATCCGCTGCTCGAGCTGCTGGTGATGATCCCAGCCGTCGTGCCAGACCTGCACCACCCGGACGCCGCGCTCGACGAGCCGGCGCGCGATCAGCAGTTGCCGGCCCTGCTCGGTGTTGCCGTAGGCGGCGCGGGTCTCCGCGGTTTCGCGGTTCACATCGAACGCATCCATCGCCTCGGCCTGCATGCGAAAGGCGATTTCGTAGCTCTGCAGCCGGGTCTCGAGCGCCGCGTCGCGCTGGAGGTTCTGGGCGTGGAGCTCATTGAGCTGGTGAATGAAGTCGAGCTGACGGCGCTGCTCCTTCGGACCGACGGAGGAATTGCGGATGTTCTGGATCATCTGCGGCACCGAGGGGGCGAGCGTGTTGATGCTCGTGCCCTGGAACACGCCCGGGAGAAACGCCGCCTGGTAGTTGGCCGCGCCGCCGGGCGGCAGCCGCCCTCCGCGCAGCGCGATGAAGCCCGGCAGATTCTGGTTCTCGGTGCCGAGTCCATAGACGAGCCAGGAACCCAGGCTCGGCTTGGCGATCCGCAACGAGCCCGTGTTCATGAACACGGTCGCCGCTTCGTGGGCGGGAATGTCCGTCCACATCGAGCGGACCACCGCGAGATCGTCGGCGTGTGCGGCGGTCTGGCTGAACAGGCTGCTCACTTCGAGGCCGCTGCGGCCGTGACGTGCAAAGGTGAACGGCGAACCCATCGCGACTCCGTCGCCGCCGATGGTTTTCCCATCCAGGCGTTTCAGCTCCGGCTTCGGGTCCCAGGTGTCGACCTGCGACGGCGCACCCTGGGCGAAAATGTGGATGACCGCCCGGGCCTTGCCGGGAAAATGCGACGGGTGCGGGGCCAGAGGACCCGGCGCCGATGACGAGGCGGCCGTGGCGCCGACGAGATCGCGGGGATCCAGCAGCCCCGCCAGCGCGATGCCGCCCAGCCCGAGTCCGGTGCGCTGGAGGAATTGCCGGCGGGTGAGAAAGTAATCGGCCGCCGCGGTTGAATGTCCGTGGCAAGGGCCGTGGGAGGAGGAATCGAGCGGCGAGGCCATGGCGGGAAATTGGTGCACCGGGAGGAGCTTTGGGGGAGACGTCGCGCACCGGCCGGAGTTTCACCACTTCGAGCCGCTTCGCCCACCTTGGCGCCAATTCAGGAAGTTGCGTTGGTCAATTACGAGGAGTTGCGGGACGATAAAGAACATTCCCGCGGCCGGGCTCCGGAAGATTTCACAAGTTGATCGACTCCGTCTTTGACGCGGAACAGACCGAACCGCAGGGTCGGTCCGATGCAGTCCGATACCCCTTCGGCCCCGACTCCGGGCCAGACCGGCAACCGCAATTCCCTCTATCTCCAGGTCCTCATCGGCATCGTGCTCGGTGGCGTCCTGGGCTACGTCAAACCTGATTGGGGCGTGGCGCTCCGACCGCTGGGCGACGCGTTCGTCAGCCTCGTGAAGATGCTGATTGGCCCGATTATTTTCACGACCGTGGTCGTCGGCCTCGCTGGCATGGGTGATCTCAAGCGGATCGGCCGCGTCGGCGCCAAGGCGCTGATCTACTTCGAGGTCGTCACGACCCTCGCGCTCATCATCGGGCTGGTGGTCGCGAATGTGTTCAAGCCCGGGGCGGGCTTCCACGCGGATGTCTCCACGCTCGATGCCAGCAGTGTGGCGCGGTACACGAGCGCGGCGGGTCAGATGACGACGAAGGAGTTTATCCTCCACATCATCCCGAAGACGTTCGTCAGTGCATTTGCCGAGGGAGAAATCCTGCAGATTCTGTTGCTCGCGATCCTGTTCGGCCTGGCGCTCGGCAAGATTGGCGAGCACGGGCGGCCGATCCTGAACCTGATGCACGAGGTGGCGCGGGTCTTCTTTGGCATTGTCGCAATTGTCACCAAGGCCGCGCCGATCGCGGCGGGCGGTGCGATGGCCTTCACCATTGGCGAATACGGGGTCGGCAAGCTCGCCCAACTCGGCTTCCTGCTCGCGTGCGTCTATCTGACCTGTGCGCTTTTCATCGTGCTGGTTCTCGGCGGCATCTGCCGCGTGGCGGGCTTCGGCCTGTTCAAGGTAATCAAATATATCCGCGAGGAACTGCTGCTCGTGCTCGGCACGTCGTCGTCCGAGTCCGCGTTGCCCGGCTTGATGGAGAAGTTGGAGAAGATCGGCTGCGCCCGTCCGGTCGTCGGCATCGTCGTGCCCTCCGGGTACTCGTTCAACCTGGATGGCACGTGCATCTATCTGACCCTCGCCGCCCTCTTCGTGGCCCAGGCCACGGGGACGAATCTCACGCTCGGCGAGGAACTCGGATTGCTCGCGGTTTTGCTCCTGACGTCCAAGGGCGCGGCCGGCGTGACCGGCAGCGGTTTCATCGTGCTGGCGGCCACCCTCGCGGCGACGGGTAAAATTCCCGTCGCGGGGATGACGCTCATCCTCGGCGTCGATCGCTTCATGTCCGAGGCCCGCGCCATCACGAACTTCATCGGCAACACGGTCGCGACGCTGGTGGTGGCGAAGTGGGATAATGCCTTCGATGAATCGAAGGCCGGGGAGATTTTGCTGAAAGGCCGACGCTGACGAGGGCTCACCGGCTGAGGGCAGGTGGCGCAGGCACGAGGACGCTGACGGGTTGACCCTGTCGGATCCCTCTCGTTGGTGTTTATGGTTGCATTAGGATTGAGATGGGCGCGGCGTTCCCCCTCCCCAACGACCATGCTCCACGGTTCTTTTCCCCTCGCGTTCGGACGCGCCATCCGGCGGCGCGCAGTGACCGCGGCCTTTTTTGTGGGGGCCCTGCTTGGAGTCTCCCGCGCGCAAACCATCACGACTCCGCCGGAGAACCAGACTGCGATCGCGGGTGCGTCGGTGACGTTTACTGTCGCCGCGACTGGAACCGGGCTCACCTACCAATGGCGCAAAGACGGCGCGCCGCTGGCGGGCGCCACGAGTGCCACACTCACCGTCGCCAACATCCAGCCGCAAAACGCGGGCGTCTACACCGCCGTCGTGACGAGCGGTGCGAAGAGCGCGAGTGCGTCCGCGATTCTCGGGTTCGCCGCGACCGCAAAAGTCACGGGCGCGGGCACCGAAGTGGGGGCCGACATTCTTCATCCCACTGGCAATACCTACGACCAGGTTCTGCTCCAAGGCCCGGCCGCCGCCGTCACCGCCGACGCCGGACAAGTCACGCGCATCTCCTACATCGATCTCAACGACGACATCGTCCAGGTGGAGTTCGCCGGACCCGGGACACTCACGCTTTCGCTCGACAATTCGTCCGGGCCCGCCCCGCCGGCAAAATATGTTCAGCCCAACGTGTCCTACATGAAGGGCCACGCGAGCATCGTGATCGCTGGCGCGACCGAGCTGACCAACGTCTCTGTCTTCAGCGTGGGCCGCGCGAACGCCGTCAACCAGTCCCTCTTTCGCAGCGACGTGACCTACGACGGTCTGGCCGACATCGCCTGCCTCGCGATCGTCGGGGGCAACGGCAAGTTCGGCGGCCTGCGCTCGGCCAATGCGAGTTACTTCGCGACGAAAGGTGTCACTGGCGTCTACGCGCCCGGCATCCAGTTCGACGGTCCGATCTTTGTGGGCGACGTCAACGCCTTCGACGCTGCGACGCCCGTCCTCCTCATTGGTTCCGGTGGCGATGTGCGCATCACCGGCGGCCAGTTGCGCCAGACAAATTCCCAGCCCGTGCAGGTCGGCGGGCTCCCACAACTGCAGTTCGTCAACGGCTCCACTTCGCACGGCACGCTCTTTCCCTTCCAATCGAACCAAGGCGTGCTCCAGCAAAACGGCGTGGACGTCACCGCCCAGCTCGCGCCCCGGCCAAGCGCGAAGCTCTACGTCGCGCAACTGCGCCCGGATCCCGGCGCGGCGAGTTCGACCGCTTCCGGCTACGCGACGATCGTGATCAACGCCGACGGCACGGCGGCGGTCAGCGCGACGTTTTCCAATCTCAGCTCCCCCGAGACCTCGGCCCACCTGCAGCTCGGCCGGACCAACACCTACGTCCTCGGCCTCCCGCTCGGTCAGGTCGCGGGGACTGCTTGGAACTTCGCGCCAAGTTCCGCCTACAAGACCAACGACCTCATCAACGCGCTTAACCAGGGGGATATCTTCGTCGGCTTCGACTCGGCGAGATTTCCCGCCGGAGAACTCCGCGGCAACTTTGTCGCCGCCACTGGCTCGACCACCTTCACCGCCCCGGCCGCCCCGCCTGCACTTCCCGTCACCGCCCTCACGCAGCCGACCCAAACGGACGCCGCACGCTTTCTGATGCAGGCCACCTTCGGCCCTACGTCCGCCGATCTCACCGACGTCACCACTCGCGGCATCACCGCGTGGCTCGACACGCAGATGTCACTCACGGCAACGCCGGCCTCCCAACTTTGGGGCGGCATCAAGGCCGACATCGCGGCGTTTCCGAATCCCGACCCTGCGGTCATTCCAAACTCCGCTCCGTACCGATCTGGAATCTCCAATCTGAATGCGGCGTGGTTCAAGTTCACCTGCACGGCTCCGGATCAACTCCGGCAGCGGGTGGCCTTCGCTCTGAGCGAAATCTTCGTGGTCGGAGCGATGGAGAAGCTCATCTGGAATGCCGAAACGAAAGGCAAATACTACGACCTCCTCGTGAATGGCGCCTTCGGGAACTACCGGCAGCTCCTCGAGAATATCACCCTCGATCCCGCCATGGGCTTGTGGCTCAGCCACTGGGGCAACCCCAAGGCCAATCCCGCCCGCGGCACGAGTCCCGATGAGAATTACGCCCGCGAGATCATGCAGCTCTTCAGCATCGGCCTGGTGCAGCTGCAGCCGGACGGCAGCCTGCTCCTCGATTCCGCCGGCCAGCCCATTCCCACTTACGATCAAGCTACTGTATCCGAGACGGCAAAAGTTCTCACCGGGTGGACGGGTTCGGGCCTGAGCCCCGGCACCTTAGACCCCAGTATTTTCAACAGCTATTTTCCGGGTTGGGTCTCCTATGGCTTCAAGGGCGACGACCACGAGCTGTTGAAGCCGATGGGCTATTATGACCAGTTCCACGATAAGACCGCCAAGCGCCTGGTCAGCCTCCAGCAGGTTCCACTCAGCCGCTCCGCTCCCACGCTGGTGCCGGCCAATCAAGCAGGCCCCCAGGATCTGAAGATCCTGCTTGATGCGCTGGCGAACCATCCAAACACCGGTCCATTCATTTGTCGCCAGCTCATTCAGCGCTTGGTGACGAGCAACCCGAGCTCCGCCTACCTCTATCGGGTGGCACAGGTCTTCGCCAACGACGGCACGGGAACCCGCGGCAATCTCGGCGCCGTCGTGCGCGCGATTCTGACTGACTACGAGGCCCGCTCTCCTGACGTCCTGGCCAACGTCGGCTTCGGCAAAATCAAAGAGCCGTTGATCCGCCTCACCGGTTTTTTCCGCGCCCTGAATTTCCGGGCCCCGAATGGCCGCTACCTTGATAGCTACTACGGTGAGTTTCGTGGTGGGCTTGGATTTGTTACCCAAGCCGCCGGCAGCATCGTTTATATCGGTTCGGGCTTCCATCTTTACCAAGCGCCGCTCAATGCCCTGACCGTCTTTAACTTTTTTTCGCCCGACTATTCGCCCCCCGGCCCCTTGGCGGCCGCGGGCCTCGTCGCCCCCGAGCTTCAAATCGCCGACACCATCGCGGTGATCCAAGCACCGAATGTGATCCTCGATTTCATGCTGCGTGACACCAGCAAGTTCACGCAACCCCCGGCGGGACTCTCGCCGTTCCTCATGCCTGACTACTCCGCCTTCCTGCCCAACGCCAGGAATCCGACGGCGTTGGCCGACCAACTCAACCTGCTGTTCTGCGCCAATCAAATGACGCCGGCGACCCGCTCGCTCATTGTCGGCACCCTCCAATCGCACCCTGCTTCTGCGACCGACATCGAGCGTGTCCAGACCGCCCTGGAAATCACCGTCTCGTCGCCGGACGGGGCCATGCAAAAATAGTCATGTCATCGCCCACTCCCACGCTGCCCCGTCGGGCCTTTCTTCGCCAGGCCTGCTGCGCCGCCGTCGGCACCACCGGTCTCCTCTCCTCGCTCGCGCAACTCCGCGTGCTCGGCGCCCTGGCCGGAGACTCTCTCCCCTCGCGCGCCGCGGCCGTGCCCTCCGACTACAAGGCGCTCGTCTGCATTTTCCTCAGCGGCGGCAACGATGGCACGAACCTCGTCGTCCCCTCCGATCCGTCCAGCTACGCGGCCTACGCCAGAGTCCGCGCCGAACTCGCCCTTCCGCAGGCCCAACTCCTGCCGATCACCACGAAGAAATACAGCGACGGACGCGACTATGCGCTGCACCCTTCCGTGCCGGGGCTTCAAAATCTCTACGGCCAAGGCAGACTCGCCGTCCTCGCCAATGTTGGCACGTTGGTCGAACCGACGACGCTCGCGTCGTACAAAGCCGGTCGCGGGCTGCCCGTTCAACTGCACTCCCATGTGGATCAGACCGTCCAGTGGCAGAGCAGCATTTCGGACCGCCCGTTTGAAACCGGCTGGGGTGGGCGGCTGGCCGATATCCTCGACGGTTTTAACAGCAACAACCAGGTGTCGATGTCGATTACCCTGAACGGGGCGAACTACTTTCAGATCGGAAAAAACGTCGCTCAGTTCGCCGCCGGGGCGAATGGGGCGCCCGACTTCAATCCCCACGGAGCCGGCAGTCTATACCCCGCCCGTCTCAATGCCTTGCATGCCGCCGTTGGCCTGCCCCAGGAGAACCTGCTGGCCGCTGCCTATGGTAAGGTGGCCAACACCGCCGTCGTCGGCGGGGCTGCGCTGCGCAGTGCCTTGCAAGGCGCACCGCGGTTGAACACCGCCTTTCCGGGCAGCCCAACCGCGAATCAGCTCGGCGCGGTGGCAAAGATGATCTCCGTCGCGTCCACCCTTGGTTTAAAGCGGCAAATCTTCTTCGTCTCCATCGGCGGTTTCGACCTGCACAATGCGCAGGCTGCCGGCCACGGCCCCATCCTGGCGGAGCTCTCCGGCGCAATGAAAGCGTTTTACGACGCCACGGTCGAACTCGGGGTTGCCAATCAGGTGACCGCGTTCACCGCCTCCGACTTTGGGCGCACGTACGCGCCCAATTTCGGGGGCACCGACCACGGCTGGGGCAATCACCACCTGATCATGGGCGGCGCCGTGCAGGGCGGCGACATTTACGGCCGGATGCCCAGCCTCACCATTGGGGCCGACGACGACACGGATCGCGGCCGCTGGATTCCATCGACCAGCGTCGACGAATATAGCGCGACGCTCGCCACTTGGTTCGGCGTGAGCGCGAGCAATCTCCCCATCGTCCTTCCCAACATCGGCCGCTTCGCGAAACCGAATCTAGGTTTCATTGGCTGAGCGGTGGCAGGGAGGGATCTAGGGGGGGGCAGGGTGTCACCCGTTGATTCATCACCCCCCAATTTTCCGGAGAAGCTGGAAGGGGCCGACCCGCTGGTCGCTGGCGGAGATAATGCGTTCGACGAATCGAAGGCCGGGGGGAGATTTTGCTCAAGCCGCGCGCCTGACGCACCGTGGAGTTGAGCCAGGACGCCACGCCCTGGCCTGGCGGCGAGCGTCTGCCCTACATTTCACCTGCAGCGATCCAGCTCAGATGGCCGGGCGCCTTCAAACCTGACCGGAGGCGCGCTTAGAGGGTACTGCGCTTGCGGCGAAGCATCGCAGCGCCCGCCAGTGCAACCGCGCCGAACAACGCGGCGTAAGTGGAAGGCTCAGGGATCGCGGCAACACCGACGACCTTCCATGTGCCCAGCGTGCCGCTGCCGTGCCAGATGCCAACATTGCCCGTGGCATTGAGCGCCGGGAAGAGGCTTGTGAAAGCGCCGTAGCTGCTGAGGTCAAAAATGGCCTCGCCGTAGAAGTCGGCGCTTCCCGTGCTGAATGCCATTCCGGTACCCCCGTTTTGATTCCACAATGTTAGATCCTGACCGAAGCCACCGTTGTCATACTTACTTGGGTCAGCGTCATCCCACGAGGAAAGGCGATCGAATTGCGAGGTTACCGTCGCGCTATTCTGGCTGTCGGTCAGGTCGGAAGTCGGGGTGGGACTCCCGCCGTCCAGATCCTGCACGTTTGCCGGAGAGGAAAGGAAGCCCAGCAGTGCGATGCCGTCGTCGAATTGCCGTGGACCGGGGCCGTAATTGATGGCCGACGCATTACCTGTATGGGTGAACTTCACCGCCGACAGATTTGAATAATCGATCGTCAGTACCTGCGCCGAACCCAGGCTTTGGAAAACGAAAAGGGCGCAGAAAATGATACCGAGGCGCGATATTATATTACTCATGGGATAGATCCGTAGCGTTACCTAGAGCCTTACACTTGCAATAGGAAATTTTAGGACTGCTTTGGCACCCGGGGTAGATGCTGACGGCCGATCTTCGGCCGCGAAACCAAAGTCGGTCACCTGGTCTGTCCGTCTCCCAGATAGCCAGTGCTGTGCCCGAACGCCGCCGCCGCCCCGGCCAGAACCACGGCGGCGCCGAGCAGGACCGTTCGGCCGGGGGCAAACGTCTTGATTTCGAGCCGGGTGATCTCGGTGACGGGGACTGTTTCGGAAACGCCGTGCAGCGCCGCGGCGTCGACGGCCGTGACGGTGAAGACCTTTCGCGAACCGTCCTGCAGCGTACAGGCGACCTCGTCGCCGATCAGAACGGTCGAGGAAATTTGCCGCAGACCGTCGCGGGAAACCGGTTGCATCGTTGTACGGGCATTGAGTACGGCGGACAGAACCAGGCCGGCGGTGAGGCGGGTGAGAGCTCGGAGAATGGTGGGATGCATTTTTTGGGGCGGGGTTGGGCGAGTGGTGCAAAGCGGGTGGAGCCTTCGTTCAGTCGACATCGTGGGCGGCGAGAAACATCGACTTCTCGAGGGCGGAGAAGAATTCGCGATAGGGCGTGGCGTCCTCCACCGGCCGGGCGTCCGCGCTGCTGTAGGGTTTGAATTGCGCGCTGGCCCGGACGAGTTGCTGGGTGGCATTCCGTGTCCGTACCGTGACGGTCAGGCGCATTTCGTAGCCCGCGAGTTTCGTGGCACTGATGCTGCCGAGGCGGGCATCGGCCTTGTCGATGACGAAGCCGAAGTCTTGTAGCGTCGCGATCACGGTCCGCAGGATTTTCTCCGGGTCGCCGGTGTCGAAGGCGCGGGTCTGGTGACTGCGCAGCTGCATCTGGCTGCTCGTATCGAATACCGCGAGCGCGGGATTCGTGACGCAGCCGGAGAACAGTCCGCTGCCGGTGACCGCGAAAACAAAGACGAAGACGCGCGGTTTCATGATTTGACCTCCTCGAGCGCGACGCTCGTGCCGAGGCGGACGAAGAACTCGTGGTAGAAGGCGGGATCGTCCAGCGGCTCCACCTTGAGCAGCTTCGTGAGTTTTTCGTCCTTATATACAAGGCGCTGGGCAGTCACCCGGGCGCTGACACCGGAGGTCGGACCGGAAACACCGGGCGACGTGACGACCGAAACGCGCACGACCTGCGGCTCCTTCACTCCCGTCGCGGCATCGTATGCGAGGTAGGGTGCGCCGACGACCGGAACCAGCGTGACCCAGAAGAGATCCCTGACGACTTCCCGGGGGCCAAGCGGGCGCCGGCTGGTGAGCTGGCGGGACGCGGTGATCACGCCGAGTTTGCCCTCGCTGCCGTCGAGCGTGAAACCGAGGTCTTGCAGGACAGCGAGACCGGCGGAGAGCAGCGCTGGTTCGTCAACCCGGTCAAAATGGCGCGTCTGGCGCTGCCGCTGGGCGACGGTAATCTGATCCGGGGCGAGGGCGCCCTCAAGCGTGCTGGCACAGCCGGCCGCGAGCAGGAACGCGAGCAAGCCAGGTGACGATCG
>CANJCM010000102.1 GCA_947472765.1 Opitutia bacterium | reverse complement strand
TGCGACGTGTAGGCCGCGGGCGCAGCCCACGGCCTAGACAAAAAACCGGACACAGAACTGTCCGAACAGCGCGCCCACGATCGTCATCGAGAATCCCCAGATCAGCAGGCGCCGGAAGAGTAGCTTGGCGTTTTCCGAAGCGGGCAGAGCCGCAACGCACAGAGCGCCGGTGGTGGAGAGAGGTGACACGTCCACGATCGCCGCGCCGACGTTGATGCTCAGTGCGATTTGCAGCGGGTCACCGCCGCCGAGTTTCGCGACCAGCCCCGGCACCGTGGGCAGGAACGCCGGATAGACGACCCCGGACGTCGAGCTGTAGGTGGAAATCACGCCGGTCACGAAGGCCATCATGCCATTCGCCGTGCCGGGCGTGGTGATTTTGGCGAGCAGCGTGGTGAAGAGATCCATGCCGCCGGTTTTTTCCAGCACACCGACCATCACGCTCACGCCACAGACCATGACGATCACCGGCCACGGAATCGACGCGACCGCGGGTCCATCCTCCACCGCACCGGCCAGGATCAGCACGGTCGCGGCGGTGAAGCCAGCGAGCCCGGGATTCATCTTGAAGACGACGACCCCGATCACCCAGGCCACGAGCAACGCAATCGTCAGCCAGTGCCGCCCAGTGAGCGGAACCTCGGCGACCGTCGAAGGATCAGCCCGCGGCGCGCGGAGCAGCTTGAGTCCGCCGAACAGAAAGTACGCCCCGGCAGCGACCAGCACATGGGCCACGCAGTTCGTCGCGAAGACCTGCCACGGGTGATACGGGATGCCCGCCTTCACCATGTTGTTCTGCACAATCACGCCCACCGCGCTGAAGGGCGACAGGTTGCCGGCATTGGCGCCGTTGCCGACCATCAGGGCCATCAGGAAAACCGGGACGCGGGCGGTGACGCCGACCGACATCGCCAGCGGAGCGACGAGAGCGGAGGCCGCAATGATGCCCGGACCGACCCCCGCGACGACCGCGGTCAGCACAAAGAACACAATCGGCAGCAGCGCGGTGTTGCCGCCACACGCGCGCACGGCGCGGCGCGTGAGGGCCTCGAGCGTGCCGTTCTGTTGTGCGATGCCGAAGAGGAGCGTGACCCCGACGAGCGTCAGGAAAAGCGACGCCGGAAAGATGCCCATCAGCGCGTCCACCTTCATCCCGGCCAGCATCACCGCGATCGGCCAGGCGAGCGCCACGGACAGCACGCCCACGTTTACGCGGGACGTCAGGCTGAGAATGATGACGACGACGAACGCGATCAGGGCCACTACGGCCGGGCTCAGGAGGGTGTCCATGGGGGGAGCAAGTGCTTCTGGATCTTGCCGAGCGCGGTGCGGGGCAACGCGTCGACGCGCACATAGGCGCGGGGTAATTTAAACGAAGCGAGCTGGGAACTGAGCCGCGTCCGCATCGCGGTCTCGTCGAGCGCGGGGTCCGCCACGAGATATGCGACCGGCACCTCACCGCGCACGGGATCGGGTTTGCCGACGACGGCGGCCTCGCGCACGCCGGGCTGTTCGAGCAGCAGCTCCTCGATTTCACGCGGGTAGATGTTGAAGCCGCCCGAGATGATCAGATCGCTCCGCCGGCCGTGCAGCGTAATATAGCCGTCCGCGGCGCGGGAGCCGATGTCACCGGTGCGAAACCAACCGTCCTTCCAGGCCGCGGCGGTGGCGTCGGGCCGGCGCCAGTATCCGTCGCAGACATTCGTACCCCGGACCCAGACCTCACCCGTCGTGCCCTCGGCCACCGGACGGCCTTCCTCATCGAGAATCTTCACCTCCACATGAGGCAGCGGGAGTCCGACGGTGCCGGGCCGGCGTTCGCCGACGTAGGGGTTGCTGATGTTCATCAGCGTCTCGGTCATCCCGTAACGCTCGAGGATCACCGAGCCATAACGCTCGCGAAACTTTTCATGGATTTCCGCCGGCAGCGGCGCCGAGCCCGAAACCGCGAGCCGCAGCCGGCGGCCGATCGCTGGGGCCCGCTCCATCGGCACCTCGAGCAGACGGATGAACATCGCCGGCACGCCGAAGAACACGCTCGGCTGGTAATCTTCAAACCACGCCGCGGCCTTCGCGTGCTCAAAGCGTTCCGTCAGCCGCATGTGGCAGCCGCTCCCGAGCCAGCAGTGGATGCCGTTGCCGAGTCCATGGACATGGAACAGCGGCAGCGTGCACAGATAGCGATCGGCGGACGTGAAGCGCCAGCCGGAGATGAGCGAGCGCCCGTTGGCGATGAAATTCCCGTGCGTCAGCACCGCGCCCTTCGAGGCACCGGTGGTGCCGGAGGTGTAGATGAGCGACACCGGCGTGCGCTCCTCGCACGGGACGATGCGACGCTCCGACGGCTGCGACGCCGCCTCGGCGTTGAGCGTGACGACGTCCCAGACCGGCACGCCGGCCGGGATGAAGCCCGCGAGATCCGCCGTCGTGACCACTGCGGTCGGCGCGGCATCGGTGAGAATGTGGCGCAGCTCGCGCTCGCGGTAGAGCACGTTGATCGGAACGACGATCAGCCCGCTCTTCACGCCGGCCAGCCAGAGGTCGATGATCTCGACGCGGTTCGCGAGGAAGAAGGCGATGCGATCGCCCGGTTTCAGGCCCCGGGATTCGAGCACGCGCGCGAGCCGGTTGCTGCGCCGCTCGAGTTCGCCAAAGGTGGCGGTGAAACGAGAGCCGTCGGCGGGATCGAATTCGAGGGCCGGCGCATCGGCGCGACCAAGCAAAGAGGGATCGAAGAGGGAGAGTAGCGACATGCTGGAGTCGTGCCCCGCGGGGCACAGGGAGGCCGGAACTTATCCGGTTCGGTCACGAACGGTGCAAGGCCAAGATGCCGGATATGCGGTTGAAACCGGACGATCCGCCGCCCACGTTTGCCGCGATGCGCGTTCTCCTCGCCTTCGACAAGTTCAAGGACTCCCTCAACGCCCGCGAAGCCTGCGAGATCACAGCTCGGGCGCTCGGTGCCAATGACCGCGGCTGGACCCTGGATCTCTGCCCTCTCGCGGATGGCGGCGAAGGGTTCTGCGATATCCTGACTGGCGCCGCCGGCGGCCAGGTCATCGTGTCATCGGTCAACGGTCCGCGTGGCGAAATCGTCCAGGCCACGCTCGGCATCGTGCCGCTCGCGAGCATTCCGGCCGCCGCCCGCGCATTGCTCGCCTCGTCGGCCACGCCAAAGCCCGGTGCGACCGTGGCGGTGATTGAGATGGCTTCCGCGTCCGGACTCGCGCTGCTCGCGGAGTCGGCTCGCGATCCCTGGCAGACGACGACCTATGGCACGGGTGAGTTGATCCGCACGGCGACGGAACTCGGCGTGTCGGCCATTCTCCTCGGCGTCGGCGGCAGCGCCACGAACGACATCGGTGCCGGCGCGCTCGCCGCGCTCGGCCTGAGTTTCGAGTCTGCCCGTGGCGAAAAGATCGAGCCGCCGATCCCGGCCCGCTGGCGCGAGGTCCACCGGATCACGGGCTCGATTAATCCGGCGATTCCCCCGGTGTTCATCGCGTGTGACGTCACGAATCCCCTGCTCGGCCCGCGCGGCGCCGCGGCGATTTACGGACCGCAAAAGGGCCTGAAGGCCGCCGACTTCGCCCGGCTCGATCACGAGACGGCGCGGCTCGCGCTGCTGTTGTGCAGTTACTACCAGCAGCCCGATTCGCTGATGGAGTTATCCGGGGCTGGTGCCGCCGGCGGCATCTCGTTCGGGCTCATGGCGGCCTCGGGGGCAAAATTGCTGCCGGGCTTCGATCTCGTCTCCGCGTGGCTCGATGTCGACGCGCGCCTCGCAGCGGCGGATCTCATCATCACGGGCGAAGGCCGCTTCGACGAAAGCTCGCTCACTGGCAAGGGCCCGGGCGCGATCGCCGCGCGCGGCCTGGCGCTCGGCAAACCTGTTCATGTTTTTGCCGGTCAGGTGACCGCGGCACCCCGCGACAACCTCAGCCTGCACGCGATCACGCCTCCCGGCACGCCCCTCGAACGCGCGCTCGCCACCGCCTCGGAAAATCTCGCCGCGACCGTCCATCGCGTCTTCCACACCTGAGCCCGGGCCTGCCGCGCCCCCGTTTCGAGTCCGTCGCTTCCTCGCGCCGCCCATCGCGCCGCGCCTCTCCCGCGGCCGGCCGTTAACCCGCGCCCCCTCACGACGCCGGGTCGCCAATCCGTGCACGTCACGCAATGCGTTACAAACGGGCCGGCGGGTTGGACACCTCCCTGCGCCCACGAATGTGGGTGTTTCCCGGATCGCGGAGCCGAAGTCTCGAAGTAGACTGGGCCCATGCGTAACGCGCTTCCAATTCCTCCCGGCTTCCGAGAGCTGGATCTCGTCGCGAATATCGTCTCGGAATTTGCGATGGCCGCGATCGCGGCGCGTCGGCAGGCGGCAAAGGCCGCCGCGGCCGCGCGTCGCCCACGCCGCGGCTCGGTGCTCCACCCGAGCCAGCACACGCCGCTGTGGAACGAACTCGTGCGCGCAGTGAACGCGCAATTCCGCCGCCGTGGCGACCGGGTCAACCTCGGCCGCATCCTCGGACTGCCGCGGCAGCGAATCTACGAATTGTTTCGCCGCCGGCGACACCTGCTCGATGCCGAACGCACCCTGCTCCTCCTCATCTGGCTCCAGGCCCGGCGGGCAGGCAAGGATCTCGGGTAGGACACGGACTGCCTCTGGCGCGGACGGACCGTCGCATCCCGGTCAGGCCGCGAGCACCCCGCCGACCCGCCGGCACGGCTCCAAATGGGCCATCCCGCCGGACCGTTTGTAACGTATTACGTGACGTGCAAGGATTGGCTGGGCGGGAGAAGGGCGGGTCGAGTCGGCGGAACGAAGAAATCGACGCGCGACGGCTGGTGGGTGGCTCGTTTGTAACGTATTACGTGACGTGCAAGGTTTGGGGAAGAATGGGAATGGGAGGCGGACGGGGAGGAAAGGGACTGGACCGGAGCGGAGACGGACGGCATGCCTGCGGACTGACATGGGGCATGCGGGGAGAATTCACCGGGCGGGATGGCGGGTGCTGCTGATCGTCATCAGCGGCTTGGTCGGACTCGGGGCCGTCCGCATGAACCCGCTGGCGGCCACCACGACCGGACCGCAATTCAAGATCGAGGTCGCGGCCCCGCCGGCAACCAGCCCGCAGATCCTGCTCGGCATCGACGTGCTGGCGGCCGGTGGGTTCGCGGAATTGCGCGGCAAAAAGATCGGGTTGCTCACCCACCCGGCCGGCGTCGATCGCAACGGACGCAGCACGATCGAAATCCTGCGGCGCGCGCCGGGCGTCACCCTGGTCGCGCTCTTTGGACCCGAGCACGGCATCCGGGGTGACGCGGCGGCCAACGTTTCCGTCGCCAGCAGCGTCGATGCCGCGACGGGCCTGCCGGTGTTTTCGCTCTTCGGCGGCACCCGCAAACCCACGAAGGCGATGCTCCGCGGAATCGATGCCTTCGTGATCGATCTGCAGGACATCGGCTCGCGCAGCTACACGTTCACGAGTGCCATGCGCCGCGCGCTGGAGGGCTGTTTCGAAAACGACGTGGAAGTGATCGTGCTCGATCGGCCGAATCCGCTCGGTGGCATCAAGGTCGCCGGCCCGCTGCTCGACGTCGCGTGGTCGCGCCAGAACTACGTCGGGGCGTTTCGCGTGCCTTACGTCCATGGGCTCACGATCGGCGAACTGGCCCGGATGACGAAGGGCGCGCCGAGCCCCGACTTTCCGGAGGCGATCCGCCAGCGGGGAAAACTCACCGTGATCCCGATGCGCGGCTGGGATCGCACGATGCGCTGGCCCGAGACCGGGCTCAAATGGGTGCCGACGTCCGGTCTCCTGCCCGACTGGGACGCGGTCCAGGGCTATCCGATGGTGGGCCTCGCGACGTTCTGGGATCCGCCACGGATGGACATCGGATTCCGGCACGGGTTGGGCCCGAATTTTCCGTACCGCGGCTTGAGCTTCAAGGGGGTGGCCCTCGACACCCTGGAGCGCGAGCTCCGCGGCCTCGATGTGGCGGGGGTACGGTTTCGGCGCGTGCAGACGGTCGACCGGCAGGGCCGGCCGATGGCCGGCATGTACGTCGACATCGTTGACTATGACGCGTGGCAACCGACGGAGCTCAACGTGCACCTGATGAAGCTCGCCTGCCGGCTTTCCGGATCGAATCCGTTCACGGCGGCGCCGGGACGAAGCTTCGATCTGTTCCTGCGGCATCTTGGTTCGGCGGCGTTTCTCGCCGCCCTCGCCCGGGACGGGGCAAATCTCGATGCACCGGCGTGGGTGAGGAAATGGCAGGAGGAAGCGGCCATCTACCGGCAGCAGAGCCGGAAGTACTGGCTGTATTGAGTTTGGGTCTTGGATGCCGGATGTCGCTTCGCTCGGCACTCGATTTTGGATTTTGGATTTTCGATTTCAGACGAGGTCGGGAGGGCGTTCGCAGGTGATTAATCGTGCTCGTGCCCGCGAACACCGTGGCACGGGTCTCCTGACCCGTGGGAGTAGAAGGGAGTTCGTCACGGTCTCCACGGGTCGGGAGACCCGTGCCACCCAAGTCGCGCGTCTCCGTGTCTCGGTGACTTCGTGTCTTCGTGGTTAAACCGCCCGGAAAATGCGGCCCGCCTTTCCTTCACCCGGAAACGGGCTGGACCGGTTGCGGCGCGCTCTCACTGTGATGCTCTTCATGCCCCGAGCGGCCGCTCCTTTTTCCCTGCGCCAACTCCTCCTGGTCGCGCTCACGCTCGTCCTCAGCGGGTGCGCCAGCCGCCCCGAGAAGCCCGCGTCACCTCCACCGGCGCCAGCGCCCAAGCCCGCACCCGTCGTAGTCGCCCCGAGGGAGAAATCTCCGCCCGTAATGCTCGGCATCGATGTGCTCGAGGCCGACGGCTTCGCGGCCGTGAAGGGCAAGCGGATCGGGCTCCTCACCCACCCCGCCGGCGTCAACCGGCGCGGCATTTCCACCGTCGAGGTCCTGCGCAAGGCACCGGGCGTCAAACTCGTCGCGCTCTACGCCGTCGAGCACGGGATTTACAACGAGTTCGCCGCGGAGGTGCGCTTCCCGGACCGGATCGATCCGCGAACCGGCCTGATGGTTTACTCGCTCTACAATCCACCGGTCACCAAGGCCACGGCGGCGCAGCTCAAGGACATCGACGCGCTCGTGGTCGACATGCAGGACATTGGGACGCGCAGCTACACGTTCATCAGCGCGATGAAGCAGGCGATGATCGCGTGCTTCGAGAACAACAAGGAGATCATCGTGCTCGATCGGCCGAATCCGCTCGGTGGCCTGAAAGTCAGCGGCCCGCCGCTCGACGCGGATCTCAAGAGCTACGTCGGCGCCTTTCGCGTGCCTTACGTGCATGGCCTCACGATCGGCGAGCTCGCCCGCATGGCCAAGGAGGCCCCCGAGGCGCCGGGGATCATCGCGATTCCCGAGAAGCTGCGTGCCAGCGGCAAACTCACGGTCATCCCCATGCGCGGCTGGACGCGGGGCATGCGCTGGTCCGAAACCGGTCTCACCTTCATCCCCACCTCCACGCGCATCCAGGACTTTGCCGCGGTGATGGGCTACCCGATGACCGGGCTCGGCTGCATCGTCGGGGGCTTCCGCACCGGCGTTGGCGTGCAGTATCCGTTTCGCGGGATCAGCCATCTCGACGTCAAATCCGAGGTCGTCGAAAAGGAACTGAAGGCCCTGAACCTGCCGGGACTGCGTTACCGACGGGTCGCCGGCCCGCCGCAGAAGAACGGCCAGCCCGGCACCGGGCTCTACATCGAGGTCAGCGATTACGACGAGTGGCAGCCCTGCGATCTGAATTTCTGGCTGATGAAACTCGCGTGCAAGCTGGAGCCGAAAAATCCCTTCGCGAACCTCACGCCGGCGAAGCGCCGGGAGTTTCTGGTCCACGTCGGCTCGACCGCGCTGCTCGCCGACCTCGCGGCGAAGGGTTCGCGGGTCGACATGAACGCGTGGCTCAAGACGTGGCGCGAGCAGGCGAGGATTTATCAAGAACAGAGCCGGCGGTTCTGGATCTACCGCTGAACCGCCTCTTCGCCACCCCTCCCCTCTCATGTCCGCCCACCGCCACAAACTGATCCTGCTCCCTCCCAACCGCGTCTGGCGGACCTATCCCGGCGGCCGCACGCTCGATCAACTCGCGGGCGCGCCGCAGCCGGCCGACTCCTCGATGGCCGAGGACTGGATCGCGTCGACCACGAAGGCGCTGAATCGCGGACGCGAAACGATCGCGGAGGGCGTCTCGCAGGTGCAGATCGGATTGTCGCCAGGCACCCAGGATCTCGCGGCCCTGCTCACGGAGGATCCCGAATATTTTCTCGGTGCGGTGCACGCGAAGAAGCACGGCGCGCAGCCGCAACTGCTCGTGAAGTACCTCGACAGCGGCACGCGGCTGCACTTCCAGGCGCATCCGACGCGTGAATTTGCCCAGCGCATGATGAACGCGCCGAGCGGCAAGACGGAGGCGTACTACGTGCTCAGTTCGCGGCCGCCGGGTTCGCTGCCCGAGACGAGCGGTTACATCTACGTCGGTTTCCAGCGTCCGCCGACGGCGGCGCAGTTGCGCGAGTACATCCTCACCCAGGACATCGCGGCCATCGAGCAGTGCTTCGACAAGATCTACGTGCAGCCCGGCGACACCTTCATCATCCCCGGCGGCACTCCGCACGCGCTCGGGGCGGGCGTTTTCATGGTGGAAATCCAGGAGCCGAGCGATCTCGTGGTGCGCTTCGAATTCGAGCGCGCCGGCTACGTGCTGCCCGAGGCCTCGCGCTTCATGGGTCGCGGCCTCGATTTCTGCCTGCAGGTTTTCAACCTCGCGCCGCTTCCTCTCTCCGCCCTCGACCAGCGCGTGCGGTGCCAGCCGCGGCGCATCGGGGAGCTGGGCCCGGGTTCGTGGCGCGATGAACTGATTGGCGCCGCGCAGACGGATTGCTTTCGCGTGACGCGGTTGACCGTCGGCGCCCCGATCGTGCGCGAGGATCACGAATTTGTCGTCGCGATTGTCACGCGCGGCACGGTGGTGGCCGAAGTGGGCGGGGAAACTCACCGCCTGCGCCAATACGACAAGGTGCTGCTGCCCGCCGGCCTCGGCGCGGTGAAACTCACTCCCGTGGACGGGCCGGTGGAAATTCTCGAGTGCCGGCCGCCGGCGTGAAGGCGCGGAGCGTACGCGAGGACGACGCGACTTCTCCCGTCCACCGAGCCACACACCCCGCCCTGCGGGCACCCCTCTCGAGCCGGAACGATGCGGTGAAATATAGGGCCGCCGCCCTTCGACTAGCTCGGAGACTTTACTCTCAGCGAACGGCAGGCCGTGAGCCAGTCGAAGGGCGCCGGCCCTACACCGATTAGTGGACGTTCCGTCGCACGTGAGGCAGCCTTGGACGGTGGGGGCACCGTCCCTCCATGGATTGCTCTTTGAGCGGAGAGCGAAATGAAGTCTGAACGATCCGCCTACCATGGAGGGCGGGTGCCCACACCCGCCGATTTCGTTCCACGGCATCGCTCCGGCTCGAGAGAGGACCTTCCGAATGCATATCCAAAATCCCCTCTGAGCGAGGGGTGTCGCGCAGCGCCGGGGTGTGTCGGCGGCGCTGTTGACTTACTCGAGGGGCTGAACCGCGACGTCCTGCGGAAACGGCGAGGAGGCGAGCGTCAGGACATGCGCGCTGATGGTGCGGAACCGCAGCCGCCCCCCGAAGGAGATCCGCACGTCGACGTTCAGGCCGTGCCGCAGCTCGCTGTCGTCGGCGCGATACCCGATCTCGAACGGCAGCGGCTCCGCCTTCATCGCCGTCAACGTCTGCCGGAACTCACCCAGGACCCGCTCCATCGGAACGGCCGTGGGACGATCCGCGATCGGCAGATCACCGTGGCTGATACCGACCGGAGCCAAGTCCACCAACCGGACCACCACCTCGGTTCCGACCGGCAACGCGGACGGCGCGGTGATGGTGCCCCGCAGGACGCGTTCGACATTGCCCTGCGCGGAAATGTCGAGGTGGGTGCAGCCCGCGAAGAAGTGGCCGAGGAGGGCGAGAACGAATACGCGAAGCAGGAGGGATTTCATGGCGGAGACGATCGACTGGCGGAACGGTGCAACGATTCGGCGTGGTGATTGAATTGCGCGAGCAATTCCGTGTGTTCTCGCGCCTCGCTGCCATTCGCATGCACGAGCCCGCGGGCAAACGGCGGCTGCTCGCCCGGCCCGTCCTGCCACTGGCTCCAGAGGTAGCCGACCGCCGCGGAATGGCGCGCGGTCCGTTCGAGCGCACCGCGGCCGCGTCGCAACATTCGTTCGACCGACGTCAGCACGCGCGCATGCCGAACGGCGACCGGGGCCGGCGCCGAAGGGCGGGACGCCGCGCCCACGGCGGGACGCCAGAAGGCCTCATCCGCCCAATTGACATTGGCCGCGAGGACCGGGCCCGAGGCCGCGCCGGGTGCGGGAAGTTCGCTCCAGTCAAGCAACGCGACATCCACGGCGGGAAACACGGCCTCGGCCGCGACGGCCGCTCCCACCGGGCCGGCGAAGCGACAGCCAAAAACGAGGTGGTGCGGATCGGCCGCACGAATGGCCGCCGCCGTCGTTGCGAAATAACGGCGGGCAAATTCGCGGGTCCACCGCGCCTCGTCCCGCAGGTAACCGCGGGTGACGAGCCCCTGCTCGGCGCGGGTGAGTTCGCGGAGGACCTCCTTGTTCGCCAACGGCACGCCCCAGGCGCGGCCGACGGCGTCGATCCGGCCGCCGTGCAGGGCGAGGACGAATTCCCAGGCGGCATGATAGGTGGCGAAACCCGGTTCGAGACTGAGGCAGACTTGCAGCAGGGACGGCCGGCGGGGCGTCGCTGCTTGTCCCCAGGCCGGCGCATCGTCGGTGACCCAGCCGAGCAGCTCCCGCGATCCGGCGAGCGGTCCACAGACAGCCTGCGCGCGATCGGTCGCGAACCGCGGCCAGTCCGGCGCGAACACATCCGGAAGCCGCACGCCCGGCGCAGCGATCACCGGGGCAGAACGAACGAAATCGACCACGGCGAGATACGCGAAGCCGTCCTCGTGGACGCCGCCATCGCCGCCGGGGCCGACGAGATTGAAGCCCCAATGTCGCAGCCGGGCGGCCGGGTCGAAGGCCGGCGGTTGCGCGGGATCCCGTGGCGCCACCGCGATCCCCTGCACGCCGCGCGCAAAAAATTTTTGATCCGCGGGATCGAGGAGCCACCAACGGTCGCCCTGGTCTTGTGCGACGCGGAAGAAACCCCCGGCACCGCGGCCGGTTGCAAGCCGCAGCGCCTCGGAGTCGGGCTGCGGAACTGCGTCGACCGAAGTCACGTCACGTTCACTTGTCCCGACCGCCGCTCTTCTTGCGTCCACCGTCGCCGCCGGCAGTGAGAATCGTGCCCGCGAGGAGCCCGACGGCGAAGACGCCGAAATAGATCAGCGCGGCGAACGTGTGAATCGGGGTCTTGGCCGTGGTGCCCGCGATCGGAAAATGGAAATCAATCTCGTGCGTGTTGTTCATGCCCACGTAGAGCATGACAAAAAGGATCACGAGCAGTGCGATGGTTTTGAGGACGGCTTTGAACATGGCGGGAGGCGAAGCCTGAGGCTTCGGGCCACGAGGTAACGCAGCGCGAGAACCTGCCGCAATGGGAAACGGGGGTCGCGCGGCGCGACGGAGGACGGAGGGCAATTACGGCGCCTGGCTTGCTAGCCCGCTGCGTGAGCAGCGGGACAACCGTGAGCGAAGCCATGACTGAGTCCCTGTCCTCACGGACAGGGCTACCCCGAGGCACCGCACGCCAGAATCCAAGGAGTACGCACTTCACGGGTCGGGAGACCCGTGCCACGCTGCCCCGCCGTGCCAATGTCCACCCCCACCTCCGCACCCCGTTTCATCGACATCTCCCGTCCGCTGCACACCGGGGCGCCGAACTGGCCGGGCGATCTGCCGACCGACTTCCGGCTCGGGATGCGGATCGCAGAGGGCAAACCCTGCAACCTCGGCCAGCTCCGGCTGAGCGTGCACAACGGCACGCATGCGGATGCACCGTTCCACTACAACGATCAGGGTCTGAAGATCGATGAGCTGCCGCCCGATCTCTTCATCGGTCCGGCCCGCGTGATCGATGCCCGGGGGCACGCGGCGTTCACGGTGCAGCTTTTCGATGGGATTAACCCGGCGGAACTCGCCGCGACACCACGAGTGCTGTTTCGCACGGATGTCTGGCTCGATCGCGACACCTTTCCCACGCAGTGGCCGTTGCTCGCACCGGGGCTGCCGCGCTGGCTGGCGGATCACGGCGTCCGTTTGATCGGATTGGATCTGCCGTCGGTGGATCCGCTGACGAACACCGACATGGCGATTCACCACCAACTCGATGCGGCGAACGTGTTGATCATCGAGAGCCTCGATCTCCGCGAGGTGCCGGCCGGCGTGTACGAACTAATCGCGTTGCCGTTGAAGCTGCGCGGGGCGGATGGGTCGCCGGTGCGGGCGGTGCTGCGGATGCTTTGAGAGCTGGAATGAAGTCGCACGGGTCTCCCGACCCGGGAGGACTGAAAGAGTTTCTGTACGTCCAACACGGGTCGGGAGACCCGTGCCACTTCCGGAACAGCTCCAGGCCGGGCGCGCACGAGGCGCGCCCCTACGAAATCGTTGTCGAGGCGTGGCTCGTCCACGCCCGCGCCGACTCGCTCTCGGAATTCATTCCCTGGAGGGCCGGTGCCCTCACCGGCCGTGGAATACGTTCGGAAGGAAGTTCGACCTCTTCGACGGGAAGACGGACGACGGCGGGTGAGGGCACCCGCCCTCCATTGGGCGAGATGCGGCGATTCGCTCAGCCCTTCTTCTCCGACAGCTCGTCGAAGACGACGCTGAGATTGCCGGGCAGGCGATTCGCCGGGCCCATCGGCACATGGAAGTCCGGAAAGCCCGGGAGATTGTCGAGGGCGACGATCTTCTCCTTGGGTTCGCCCGCCGTGATTTTCTTCTGCACGTGGTCGAGCAGCCCGGCGAGATAGTCACGGAACAGCAGCAAATCGCCGCGCGTGCCGGTCACACCGAATTTCGGATTGCCGTGACCAAAGACGTAGATCGCGTCGGCGGGGTAGGTCCGCGCCACTTCCTCCAGCAGCGTGACCCAGTGACGGACGCTGGCCCCACCCGGTCGGTCGATCACGGGATAAACCCGATTGAACATGAGGTCACCCATGTGGACGACGTTCGCCTTCTCGAGGAGGGTGACGATGTCGCCCTTGGTGTGACCGGTGCCGTGATAGCGCGCGTGGACGACCTCACCGCCGAGTTCCTTCTTCCACGTGTCCGCAAAGGTGGCGTCGGCATAGGTCTGGTTGTCGAGCGTCTTGTCCTGGGTGGCGCGGGCGCGCTGCAGGGCGGGCACGTTGGCGTGGGCGACGATGGATTTCGCCGCGGGCTTGAGCACGCCGTTGCCGCCGGTGTGATCGCCGTGGTGATGCGTGTTGATCACGACATCGAGCTGCCGTTCGCCACGGCCGGGGAGACCGGCGAGAAAGAGTTTCGCCGTATCCGGAAACTGGGTGTCGATGGCCAGCAAGGCGTCACGATTCGAGAGCCAGCCGATGGTGCCGCCGCGGCCGTTGAAGATGCCGACGTCGCGGCGGAGCGGCTTGAACTCGGTCGTGACCGGCGCCGGCGCGGTGGCCGGACGGGCCACCGGAGCAGCGGGAGCCTGGGCGGACGAAGTCGAGCGGAGCAGAAGTCCCGCGGCGGTGAAACACGAGGAGCGAACGAGGAAGTCGCGACGATTCATGCGCGGCACCCTGACAGGATTCGGGCCGGATTGAATCCCAAAGCACCAAGGAGGTGGCTCGGTGGAAAGACAGCTCCGGAGTTTGGACAGGATGACAGGATGGGACAGGATTCGGCACCGGGCTTGGTGGCAGCAGCCCGGCGCCGAATCCTGTCCGTGTTTCCATCCTGCGAATCCTGTCATCCTGTCCAAACTCTGGATCCTGCCCGCCCGGTCGCGCTTTTCTGAAATCGTGTAGAAACCCCGTAACCTTTGCGGCGCCCCGCGGTTCTTTCCGGCAACCGTTCCATGCTCCGCCACCGTGCTCGCCATCCTCGATTCCCTCAACGCATCCTCGTCCCGGCCGTCCCTTTTGCCTAGGACCTGCGGCGAGGCCGGGACCGTCATTTCACCGCCGGCCTCCGTCCGATCCTCTCCTCCCCGCGCCGCCCGTTTCGTGGCCACCGACACCGAACAACGCTCCGATCACGATCTGATGCTGGCCGTCCGTCACGGCGAACTCGACGCGCTCGGCGAGCTCTTCGAACGGCATCACTCGCGCCTGTTCGGCTTTCTCGCGCAACTGACGGGGCAGCCCGCGGTGGCGGAGGATCTCGCGCAGACGGTCTTCCAGCGAATGCTGAAATACCGGCACACGTACCGCGACGACGGCCGGTTCACCGCCTGGATGTATCACCTCGCCCGTCGCTGCGCCGCCGATCACTTCCGCAAGACCGGAGCCGCCCCGCGCGCCACCGATCCCGGTGTGCTCGACGAACTCGCCGACGAGTCCCCGCACGCGGGACACCAGGCGGCCTCCCGGGACGATCGCGCCCTCCTGCAGACGGCGCTCAACCAACTCGACCGCGACGACCGCGAGGTCCTGCTGCTTTCCCGTTTCGAAGAACTCTCGTTCGCCGAGATCGCGCACCTGCTCGAATGCTCGGTGGGCGCCGCCAAGGTCCGGGCCCACCGCGCGCTGGGCGAACTGCGGACCGTTTACTTCCAACTGCTGAAGTCCCGTTGAATTTTCCCGCCATGAACTGTGAAACCGCCGCCGCCCTCCTGCCCGAGCTGATCGATGCGCGCACCGACGCGGCCGCGCATGTCGAGGTCCGGCAGCACCTCGCGCACTGTCCGCATTGCCAGCGCGAGTTCTCGGACCTGCGCCGCACGCTCGCCGCCCTCGAAGAAGCCGCGCCCCTGCCCTCGTCCGCGCTCCGCCGGAATTTCTACGCGATGCTCGAGGAGGAAAAACATTCCGCCGCCAGCGCCGCGGTCGCCCGGCCGCGTTCGATCTTCTCCAGCCGTTGGGGCTGGCTGCTCGCGCCGGCCCTCGCCGCCATCACGCTGCTCGCGGGTTTTCAACTCGGCGCACGTTTCGGGACGACACCGCCCGCCACGGCACCGGTCGTGACGGACGACGCTACGCGCCGCGAACTCGCCGCCCTGCGCCAGCAGGTCGGCCAGATGAGCCAGCTCGTGGGCTATTCCCTGCTCCAGCAGCAGCAGGGCCCGGCGAACGAACGACTCCGCGAGGTGCTGGTCGCCGCCCAGGCGGAAAAGCCGGGCGCGAAGATTCTCGACGAGCTCATTGTGGCCCTCGCCTTCGACCCCAGTGCGAACATCCGGCTGCGCGCGCTCGAGGCGCTCTATGCCCACTCCGACAATGCCGCCGTCCGCGCCGGGGTGGTCGCCGCCCTCCCGCGCGAGCAGAACCCGCTCGTGCAACTCGAGCTGATCGACTTCGTCGCGACCGCCCGCGAACGGGAAGCCGCGCCGCTCCTCGAGCGGATGTCCCGCGAGGATTCCCTCGACCAGAGCGTGCGAGCCGCGGCCCGTCGCGCCCTCGCCCAGCTCTAGCCAACCCATTGTTGCCGCGGGCACTCCTGCCCCGGCCCAACTCCGGCTCATTTCATCATGCATCCCACCCGACTCTTTCGCTCCTTTGTTTTCGCCACGTTCCTCGCCTTCATGCTGCTCACCGCTGCGCGGGCGGCCGAGGAGACAACCACCATCAAGTTCTCGGACCCCGCCAAACCCGGCACGCTCCGGATCAACGTCACTTCGGGCGAATTGCGGCTCCAAGGCGCGGATACGAGCGAGGTGAGCGTGCGCTCGGACGCCCGCCCCGCCAACCGCCAGACGCGCGCCGACGGTTTGCGCGTACTGACCGACGCCTCGAGCTTCTCGCTCGGAGAGAAGGACAACGTCGTGACCCTCGACTCGATGGACCAGATCGGACGCGGGGCCGACTTCCGGATCACCGTGCCGCGCAACACCGCGATTTTTGTCCGCACTTCCTTCGGCGGCGAGGTCGTGTGCAGCGGCATCTCGGGCGACATGGAAATCCACAGTGTCAACGGGGAGGTCACGCTCAACGACATCACCGGCGGTGCCGTGGTGGAGAACGTGAACGGCGAGATTCACGCCAACATCCGCGAGCTCGCGCCGAACAAGCCCCTCTCGTTCACCTCCATGAACGGCGAAATCGTCCTGCGGGTGGCGGCCGACGCGAAGGCGAACATCCGGCTTCGCACGCAGAACGGTTCGGTGCTGACGGATTTCGACGAGACAGCGCTCGTGACCAAGACCGAGTCCGCGCCGCGCTCAGCCCGGAATCGTTCCGGTCGCGTGTTGCCGCCCGAAGCCACCGAGGCGATCCGCGAGGCCGCCCGGATGGCCGCCCAAGCCGGGCGGGAAGCAGCCCAGGCGGCGCGCGAAGGACTCGAGGCCGCGCGGCGCAGTGCCGACGAGGCCAAGGCTGAAGCGGAGCATTCCCGATCGGCGACGCACAACGGCGCCGCCGTCGACGCCGTGCCCCCGGTGCCGCCGATTCCGCCGCTGCCCGCCATGCCGACGATTACGGGAGGCAAAATCATCACGGGCACGCTCAATGGCGGCGGCCCCGAGATCAACGTGGCGACCCTGAATGGGGACGTGACGCTCCGGAAGCTGGAAGCGAAGGCTTCGGCGGCGAGGTAGCCACGCGGCCTGGTTTGGACGGGATGCGAGGATACGGCAGGATTCGGCGCGGGGAATTCCGACTGATTCTCATCGGGCGCGCACGAGGCGCGCCCCTACGAAATACTTGGATTCCGAAGTTGGCGGCGTAGCCCGCTGCGTGAGCAGCGGGACGACTTCATGCAAAGCGATCGACAAGTCCCTGTCCTCACGGACAGGGCCACGACGACCCGCTTAACCCGGGAATTCAGGAAAGATGTGTCTCCCCGCGGCGACACGGCCCTGAAACTCGCACGACGGGACACCGCGCCTCCATCGGACGGAAGAGAGGGGCGGGAACTATAAGCCGAAACGAGACCGGACGAGCGTCCCGCTTGTATGGGCCAGAAGGCGTATTCCCTTTCGGCGGGGAAAGTCTACGTTGGTGCGTTCGCCACTTCGGACCTCGCGCCATGCTTATCATCGTTGTCATCCTCACGCTCCTCTCCGCCCTCGTGGCCACCGACTCGTCGGGGCACCGGGACTGAGGGCGCGCACGAGGAAGCAGGACGACACGGACGATCTCCGGCACAATCCCGGCACCCAGC
>CANJCM010000101.1 GCA_947472765.1 Opitutia bacterium | reverse complement strand
TGAAGAGCAGGAACTCGTGCACGGGGGCGTCCCATGGCAGGACCGCCGGGGCGGGACGGTTCCGGCGCGCGGCCGGCGACCATTCCAGCCGCCAGAGGAGGAGAGCACCCGACAGCATCAGGAAGATCTCGATACTGGTGGCGATGATGACGACGGGATCAGACACGAAGGGAAAGTCGGGCGGAAAAGCGGCGACGGAGCAAGGCGGACGCTTGTGAGATGTAGGGCCGGCGCTCGTCGCCGGGCCAGGGCGTAACGAATTTCATTCTCGCTCGAGGCCTGCCGACGAGCGGCAGCCCTACATGGGAAATCCTTCCGCCCTCCGCCCTCCGCCGTAAGCCGTCCGCGCGGCCGCCGCCGCGCTAGACGATCTTCCGGCCGTCGAACACCACGCGGCCACCGACGATGGTCGTCTTAACGCGGCCGGTCATCGTCTTGCTCTGCCAGGGCGAATTGCTCGACTTGCTGAAGCCCTTCTTCGTGTCGTAGACCCACTTCTCCTCGGGATCGAAGAGACAGACATCGGCAGTTGCGCCGGGAGCGAGCGTGCCGCCGGGGAGCCGCATCAACTCTGCGGGCCGGCGCGTCATCAGATCGATGACGTAGGGAAGCTTGAACTTGTTCTGCCGGACGAGGACCTCGAGCGTCACCGGCAGGGCGGTTTCGAGTCCGAGGATGCCGTTGGGCGCGAAGTCGAATTCCTTGTCCTTCTCGTAATCCGTGTGTGGCGCGTGATCGGTCGCCACGATGTCGAGCGTGCCGTCGCGCAGGCCCTCGATCAGCGCCTTGCGGTCCACCTCGGTTCGCAGCGGAGGGTTCATCTTGAAGTTGGTATCGTAGCCCTCGAGCAGGTCGTCCGTCAGGGCGATGTGATGCGGCGTCGCCTCGGCGCTGACCCGCACGCCGCGCTGCTTCGCCCGGCGCAGGATATCGACGGAGAACTGCGACGAGATGTGCTGCATGTGGATGTGCGCACCAGTGTACTCGGAGAGGATGACATTGCGCGCCACGATCAGATCCTCGGCCGCATTCGGCCAGCCGCGGAGTCCGAGTCGCGTGGAAACCACGCCTTCGTTCATCACGGCGCCCTGGGTCATCGAGTGATCCTGGCAGTGATCCATGACGGGGAGATCGAACATCTTCGCGTACTCCACCGCCCGGCGCATGAGGTCGTTGGACTGGATGCAGTCGCCGTCGTCCGTGATCGCGATGACCCCGGCGCGCTTGAGCGAGCCGATCGGAGCGAGGGCCTGGCCCTTCATCCCGACCGTGATGCAGCCCGTCGGGTAGACGTGCACCACCGCGTCGCGGTCGATCACGTCCTTCATGAACTGAATCGTCCCGGCGCTGTCCGCGACCGGCGAGGTGTTCGGCATCATCACCACGGTGGTGAACCCGCCCGCGGCCGCGGCGTGCGACCCGGTGGCGATGGTTTCCTTGTGGGTCTGGCCGGGCTCGCGGAAATGAACGTGGATGTCGACGAGTCCCGGGCAGGCGACGAGGCCCCTGGCATCGATCACGCGGGCGCGCTTCTTCGCGGCGGCGGGCAGCGACGCCACGAAGCGGCCGTCGACGATGAAGAGGTCGCCCACCGCATCGCGCTTCGCGGCGGGGTCGATGACCCGGGCATTCTTAATCCAGGTTGAAGGCATGTTAGGAGGAATGCCGATTGCCGAATGGCGAATGGCGAGTGGGGAATCGCGTTCCGGCAAGCCCGTTAAGATTGCGGCCGGGGACGTCGTATCGGGAGTGTGGATCCCTCGCTGCGCTCAGGATGACAGATTTGGGAGTCACGGAATTTGGCATTTGGCACTCGGCAATCGCCATTAACCGACGACCGACTCCGGCTGACCGCCGGCGCAGAGATAGAGGACGGCCATGCGAATCGCGATGCCGTTGGTCACCTGCTGCAGGATCACGCTGCGACTGCCGTCCGCGAGTTCGCTGTCGATTTCGACGCCGCGGTTGATGGGCCCCGGATGCATGATAATCGCCTTCGGGTTGAGCCAGGAGGCGCGGGTCTTGTTCAGGCCGAACATGCTCGTGTACTCGCCGAGGGAGGGAAACAGGCCGGCGGCCTGACGCTCGTGCTGGATGCGGAGCAGCATGACGACCTCGGCGTCGGCGAGCGCGCCGCGGAGATCGTGCGAAACACTCACCCCCATCGACGTGAACCACTGCGGCACGAGGGTGGAGGGACCGACGAGGGTGACGTCCGCGCCCATCTTGGTCAGCGCATGGATGTTCGAGCGGGCGACGCGGCTGAAGAGAATATCGCCGAGGATGACCACCTTGCGGCCGCGGAGGGAGCCGAGGTGCTCCTTCATGGTGAAGGTGTCGAGCAGGCCCTGCGTCGGGTGCTCGTGCGCGCCGTCGCCGGCGTTGATCACCGGGATGTCGAGAATGCGGGAGAGATAGAGCGGAGACCCGGCGGCGGCGTGACGAATCACGATCATGTCCGCCTGCAGGGCCTGGATGTTCTGCGCGGTGTCGCGCAGCGTCTCGCCCTTGGTCGTGCTGCTGCTGGAGCCGTCGACCGAAATCACATCGGCGCTGAGGCGCTTCGCCGCCATGTCGAAGGCCATGCGGGTCCGCGTGCTGGGCTCGAGGAAGAGGTTGACGATGGTCTTGCCGCGCAACGCGGGGACCTTGCGGACGCTGCGGGTCAGGGTGCGCTTGAACGCGGCGGCCGTGGCGTGGATTTGCTCAATCTCGGCGAGGGAGAGTTGCTCGAGCGTGAGCAGGTGGCGGCGGGTCCAGGACATGGGCGGGAAATTGGCTTAGCGGCGGGCGGGGGCGGGTCCGCGCTCGAGTTCGATCACGTCGCGCTTGAAGGTGGTCGGGTCGAGCTTCACGCGCACCTTCTGGTCGTCTCCGGTGGCGAGGACCATGCCGGCATAATCGGCCGCAAACGGCAGCCGGCGTCCGCCGCGATCGACGAGGACGGCGAGTTCGACCTTGGCCGGCCGCCCGTGATCGAAGAGTTCATCGAGGGCGGCCTTGGCGGTGCGGCCCGAAAACAACACGTCATCGACGAGAATGATGGTGGCGTCCTGGACATCGATCGGCATCTGCGTCGCGGCGATTTCCTTGGGGATCGGATGGGCGCCGATGTCGTCGCGATGAAACGAGATATCGAGCGTGCCGGCGTGATAGGTACCCCGTGGATTGGCCATCGCGAGCTGACGGGCGAGCCGGCAGGTCAGCTCGATGCCGCCATTGGCGACGCCGAGCAGGAGCAGGGTGGGGGTGCCCGCGTGACGTTGGGAAATGGCAGCGGCCAGCCGCGCGATGGCAGCCTGGATTTCCGCCGAACCAATGGTCTTGGAAGTGCCCACCGGGCTTGGTTGTGACGACCCGGTCGGGACGTGGAAAGGAATTTTTCGATCGGACGCGCGGGATGTGAGAGACGGAAGGAACGGCAGAAGGCAAAGTCAGAGTTAAGAGTGAAGAGTTAAGAAACGAACCGGTGTGGGCGGGACATCCGAACCGATTTCGCGGGCGTGGAAGGTGAAGGCCGGCGGGCCGAAGAAGTGCGCCTTTCCCCTCTTAACTCTTAATTCCTAATTCTCACTTTTCGTCTTGCCGCCCCAACCGTACTAGCACACATAGGACAGCGTGCTCCCGTTTTCCGTCACCCTGAAGCCCGGCCTGCCGGTGGCGGAGCAGATCATTTATGCGGTGCGGAAGGCGATCGTGGGCGGGCAGCTGCGTCCGGGGGACAAGTTTCCCTCCGTGCGGCAACTGAGCCAGGAGCTGCGGGTGAATCCGAACACCGCGCACAAGGTCGTCGCCGCGCTGGTGGCGGAGGGCGCGCTGATCACGACTCCCGCCGTCGGCAGCGTCGTGGCGGAACGCGCCGCCGGCGGCCGCCGCGAGAAGACCGAGCTGCTCGGTGCCGAGGTCGAGTGGCTGGTCGTCGAAGCGAAGAAGCTCGGCCTCGAACTCGACGACGTGCAGGTCGCCGTCGCCGCGCACTGGAGGAAGCTGGGACGCCCATGAGGACCGACGGCAGAGGGCAGACGGCAGACCATAGACCACGGACGATAGACGGCGGAGACCAGAGGCCAGAGATCAGGGGCAGAACTCAGAACTCAGAACCCAAAACACAGAACCCATAACCGTTCCCATGAACGTCATTGAAACCCACGCCCTTTCTCGCCGATTCGGTCGGACCGAAGCGGTGCACGAACTCACTCTTGAGGTGCCGGCCGGCAGCGTCACGGCCCTGCTGGGGTCGAACGGCGCGGGGAAGACCACGACCTTGAAGATGCTCATGAACCTGCTGCGGCCGACGAGCGGTTCGGCGACGGTGCTGGGCGTCCCGTCGGAGCGGCTGGGCGAGCGGGAACGCGCCCGGATTGGCTACGTCTCGGAGAACCAGGACCTGCCGCGCTGGATGACGGTGCGGCAACTGCTCGATTATTGCCGGCCGTTTTACCCGACGTGGGATCGCGATCTCGAGCGGAAGCTCCTCGCGCAATTTGAACTCCCCGAGGCGCGCAAGCTCGGCGCGCTTTCACGGGGCATGCTGATGAAGGCCGCCTTGCTGTCGTCGCTCGCCTATCGCCCGCAGCTTCTCGTGCTCGACGAGCCCTTCAGCGGTCTCGATCCGCTCGTCCGCGAGGACTTCATTCGCGGCGTGCTCGAAGTCTCCGACGCGGGCGAGTGGACGGTGCTCGTGTCGTCACACGACATCGAGGAAGTCGAGCGGCTGGCCGATCACATCGCGCTGATGGATGCGGGCCGGCTGGAACTGCGGGAGCCGGCCGAGGCGTTGCAGGGCCGTTTCCGTCGCGTGGAGGTGACGCATGGCGGCGAAAACGTCGGGCCGGCGCCGGAGTGGATCGGCTGGGAGCGGGCGGGAACGTTGACGCGTTTCGTGGAGACGCGTTTCGCCGGCGCGGCCACGGAGCGGACCTGGCAGGAGCGTTTTCCCGGCGCCACGATCAACGCGCAGCCGATGTCGCTGCGGGAAATTTTCGTCGCGCTCGTCCGGGCGCGCCGCAAGCCGGCGAACGAATCCGCCGCATGAGTCTGCTGGTCCATATGATTCGGACTGACCTGCGTCGGCTGCGCTGGCCGCTCGTGGGGTGGTTCGTCCTGCTCGCGACGACGCCCGCGCTGGGCTGGCTGTTGCTGGGAACAGACGCGGGGGTCGGCCGGTGGTTCGCGACGATCGTCATGTGGAGATACGGGCTGCTGTTCGTCGAGTTCCTGGTCGGCATCATGCTCGTGCCGCTCGTGATCCACGGGGATCCGGTGGTCGGGGACTCCGCCTTCTGGATGTCGCGACCGATTTCGCCCGCCCGGCTCTGGTGGTCGAAGGTCGGCACGCTGGCCGCAATTTTTGGGTTGTTGCCCGTCCTGGTGCTGCTGCCGTGGTGGCTGTACTGCGGCTATGGAGTGACGGAGATCGCGCTCGCGATAATGGAAACGCTGGCCTGGCAGGCGGTGATCGTGGCGCTGGCGCTTCCGGTCGCGACGCTGACGAGTGCGTTCATGCGCTTTGCTCTCTGGTTGCTCGTGGTGGTGACCGCGATGCTGGCCTCGTCGGTCTTCTGGCTCGTCACGCCTGAGTACCTGGCGCGGACCGCGTATGACCTGACGTACCTTTGGACCCGGGCTTGGCTGGCCCTCGGGGTGTTCCTGATCGGCGGGGTCGCCGTCGCGGCGTGGCAATATCGCACGCGGCGCTTTTCGCATTCGGCCGTGCTCTTCGCCTTCGTGTTCACCCTCGCGGTGGCGACGCTTGGTTATTGGCCGCGTCGATTCACCCCGGCGCCGACTCCGGACGTCGATGTGATCGCTGGACCACGGGGTGAACAGATCCGCCTCAGTTTCGACACGGCGCAGGTCCTGCGGGTGAACGCGCAGCAATCGGATCTCCAGGTCTCGCTTCGGTTCAACGGCGTGCCCGCCGATCGCATTCTATCGGAGGTCTGGGACATCTCGCATGAGGGCCGGATGCCGGCGGAGCATGTCTGGACCTGGGGGAGCGGCCTGCGGCTGGGGCGAACCGGTTGGCTCAGTCAAGGCAGCCAGGCCCGCCAGGCGGAATGGGTGGCGATGGGGTTGCCGAATCCTCCGCCGGATCCGGCGGTCGCGATCGCTTCGCTCAACGAACGCCGGCGCAAGGCCGGTTTGGCGCCGATCTTCCGGCCGACGGATGGTCGCTGGGGGGAACTGCGGGTGCAGGTGCCGCGGGCTTTCCCGACCCGGGTACAAACCGAGCCGCCGGCTTATCACGTGCGGGTGCATCTCGACCTGATCCGGCCCACGCTGGCCGGGGAGTGCCCCTTGGAAGTTGGCCAGACGCTGCGGATCGGTTCGACCATCGCGCGCGTGAAGGCGGTGAATTTCGATCGCCACCAGTCGAACCAAATGCCCCTGCTGATCGAGTCCGTGCCGATGCTCCTGGCGCAAGGCGGACTGTGGAATCTGGTGCCGATGCTTCGTGCCGGGCAGATTCGGCCCCACCGGTATTATATTGTGAACCGTGCCCGCGGAAACGCGAGCGACCGGGACAACGGCGGCATCGGGGCACGATTTGGTTCCGTGCAAATCTCGCGGCGCGAATTGTCCAAGGCGGCACCGTGGGGATGGCGAGACGGCGAGTGGGTGCAGCAGCAGGACTGGTTCCGCGGTCTCACGCTCGCGGCCATCGCCCACGAGCGGGAGGAACGATTCTTCAAGGAAGTGTCGGTCGAACATTTCACGGTCGTGCAGGACGCTGGCACGAGAGGAGCGCCATGAGTCTGATCTGGCACATCGTGCGCAAGGACGCGCGGCGGCTCTGGGTTCCGCTCGTGGGGTGGGCGGTGCTGATCAACGCCCAGCACGGGGCGGAGTGGCGGCTGCACGAGGCGTCGCTCGAACTGCCGGCGTCGCGCATCATGCTCGAAGGGCTGATCGTGCTCTTCTTTGTGATTCGCCTCGTCGTCGCCTACATCCTCGCGGCGGGATTGGTGTTCGAGGATCCCGCGGCGGGAACGACGGCATTCTGGATGACGCGCCCAATCTCCGGCGGACGGATGCTCGGCGCGAAGGTGGTCGGTGGCCTCGTGCTGCTCGTGGCCCTGCCCATCGGAATCGGGCTGCCCTGGTGGTGGCTGGGAACAAATGGATTCTCACCGCTGCAGGTGGGCGGCTGGCAGACCGGCATCGTCCTTGGCGGAGTCACGGTCGCGGCGTTGACGACCTCCGTGCCGCGGTTCGTGGCCTGGACCGTCGTGCTGCAGATTCTTTCGCTGCTGCTGGTCGGCGTGTGGCTGAATCCGTCCGCGCAATCGATCGCGGTCATCAAGTCGTCCCTCCTTGCGGCTCCAGGGACGATGGTCACCTCGGGCGTGGTCTTCGCCGTCGCCTTGGGCAGTGCGGTGCTGGCGCGATATCAGCGCCGGCGAGCGACGTTCGTGTGGGGCACGTTGGCGGTCGGGGCCGCGGCGGTGATGGGAATTGGGCTGCTCGTGCTGGGGTGACGTGAGGCGCGCACGAGGCGCGCCCCTACGAAAGGCGCGGACGAAACGGGGAAAGCCTGTAGGGGCGGGGCTTGTCCACGCCTCGGTTGGCATGCGGGAATTGCTCGTCCTTCGAGGGAGCCGTGCCAATGGAGGGCCGGTGCCCTCACCGGCCGGCGAAGGCACCTCGACCCGCCATGGCGGGTGAGGGCACCCGCCCTCCAGGGAAGGAGTCGTGGAGCGCAGACTACAGCCCCGGATTCACCACAATCTGGCTGGTGACCTCCGCACCGTTTTGCTCGAGCCGGGCCTGATTGGTCTGCGCGGGCCGGGCGACGCCATGGGAATTCACGCCGGCGACAAATTTCAAAGCGGTCACCCCGCTGACACGCACGGCCCGGCCGTTGGACTGCCGCAGATTGCCACCGGTCACGGACGTCTCCGCGGCGGAGCCGAGGATAATAACGGGAGTGGCAGCATCCGAAGCCGCGATGTCACCGATTACCACCGGTCCGGTGAACTGCACCCCGGGTGCGTAGATGCCGGTGAACCCGCGGGTGTTGAAGAAGCTGGTATTGCCGGTGCGGATGCCGCCGAAGCGTCCGTCGGTGCTTAGAATCGAAATCGACGCAATGTCCGCCATGCCGTCGTACGTGACGTCGTTCCGGAAAAGCGCCTGATTGACCGCGGTGATCCGACCGACACTGAAGACCGAGACGTTGGTCGTTTCGTTCGCGCCGGCGATGACGATGCTGGCGTGGCCCTTCACGTAGCGCACGCCGGGTTGGACGTATTTTGCCGACTCGGCGGGGGCCGTCGAGTTGTCGAGCGTGAGCGAGAGCGTGCCGGCGCCGCTGAACTCCACCTGCACGATGTCGTCCGAGAGATCGACGAAGGACATCCGCACGATCTGGTTGGAGTCGGCCGTGATGCTGGCGGCGGGGCCATCGAGCGCGATCTGATCGTAGATGTTGCCGTTGGCATGGACGATGTTGGGGGAAAGCTCCGCGGCGTTGCCGATGGCCTTGAGCGTCGTCGTCAGGCCGAGAATCGCGGGGTCCGTGATCGTGGTCGTGCCGAGCGTCACGTCCGCCGTGTAGAGGCCGGTGCTGTAGGGCTGGACGGGATTCACGACGAGGGAGGTCGAGGTGGCTCCGTTGACCGACAGCCCGTTGCGCTGCCATTGAATGCCCGGCGGGGTGTTGCCGCCGACCGTGATGCTTAACGTGGCGCTGCCTCCGGCCGGGGACGTCGTGCTGGCGGGAGGAATCGTGACCCCGGGGGCCGGCAGGGCGCGGCCGGTGCGGCGGACGTTCTGCCGGTATTGCGGCCAGGCGCCGGCGGCTGGTCCGACGCCGATGTCGAAGGCGTACACCTTGCCGTCGTTGCTGCCAAAATAGAGCGTGGTGCCGGAGAGGGTGGGCGAAGAGCGGACCCAGTCGCCGGTGGGGAAGGTGCGCTTCGGCGTGCCGTCCGCGTTGATGGCGTGGACCTTCCCGTCGTAGCACCCAATGTAGATGACCCCGTTGGCATCGACGGCGGGTGAACTCGCCCGCACCTCGTTGGGGAGATCATAGATCCACCGCGCCTGGCCGCTCGACGTCTGCACGGCATGCAGCCGCGCGTCGTAGCCGGCGAAGTAGACCGTGGCGCCGTCCGCGCTCAGCGCCGGCGACGAACTCGCCCCGAGGCTGGCCCCGGCGTAGGTCCAACGCAGGACTCCGGCTGACGTGATGCTGAAGAGTTTTCCGGAGTTGAGGACAGCGAAGTAGAGATTGCCCTCCGCATCGATGGCGGGCGCGGTGTAGATGTCGTTGTCGGCCTTGTAAGTCCACTTCGTGGTGCCGTCGGGGTTGAACGCGTAGAGGTTTCCGTCCTCCGAACCCTGGTAAATCGTGCCGTCCGCGGCGACTGACGGGCTGGCGTAACTGATCAGGCTGTGGACGTTGTTGCGCCACTTCGTCGAACCGTCGGAGGGGTTGAGCGCGTAGAGATAGCCGTCACCGGCTTTCACGTACAGGGTGCCGTCGTTCGCCAGGGCGACGCTGTTGGAAACGGGAGCCACGGCGGTGAAGTCGTGCGTCCACTTCAAGATCCCCGCCGAAGTGAAGGCGTAGAGCTTGCCGTCGTTCGAGCCGATGTAGACTGAGCCATCGGAGGCAATCGCCGCAGAGCAGGTGTCGATCAGGCTCCCGGTCGTATACGTCCACTTCGTGCTGCCGTTGGCCGCGAAGGCGTAGAACACACGGTCGGTGCTGCCAACATACACCGTGCCGTCGGCCCCCACTGCCGGCGCGCCGGTCACCGTGTCGCCCGCCACGCCCTGCCAGAGTGAGTCCGTGAGCGTGAGCGTGAAGGGACCGCCATCGGCGGCGGTCTTCCCGTCGACTTTGAAGAAGTAAGTCGTCCCGGCGCTCGCCGTCAGCGTGCAGAGCGCGCCGGTGTGGTTGGCTCCGGCATTGTCGTTCTGGACGGTGGTGGTGAGGGAGTTCACTGCGGTCCCGGTGTAGATCGCGAGCGTGGGATCGAATTCCGCGCTGACCACGGCGACCTGGAAACGACCGGTGCGCGGCGCCGTCCAGCGATACCACAGCGAATTGCCACCGGTGAAACCGAGCGTGGCCGGTTCGCCGTTCTCGAGGCTGCAGCCGAGGTTGTAGCCGGTGGTGGTGAGACTCTCGCCGGAGATCGTCACCGCCCCGGAGAACGGATCGTTGTTGGGGCGTGAGTTGACGTTGAGCGCCACGAGCCCGCCGCCGCCGGGACTCGCGACGGCGATTTCGTAGATTGCGCCCGCGACGGCCGAGAACGTCACCTTGCTCGTGGTGACGCTGCCGTCGTTGTCGTTCGACGCCAGGTTCGTGAGCTCGGCCGGGGATGACGGCGTCGTTCCGCCATTCGTGGCGTAGACAGCGAGCACGGTGTCCTGGCCGCTACCGGTCGTGTCGATGGTCACCGCCCCACTGTGCTCCGGCACCCACTCCCACCAGATTGACGTCGTCGTCGCGACTCCGGCATGCGCCGGTTCCCCCGGCTCGCTCGTGGCGCCGAGGTTGGTCGCGCGCAGCCGGAGGTTGTCGCCTGTGAGCCGGGGCCGGTCGGAGAACCGGTCGTTGAACGGCCCGGTCGAAGTGGTCGTCAGGGCGCGGTAGAGGTTCAGCCGGCCGCCGGACTGGGACTTGCCCGTGAACCTTGGGGCGCGATCGACGCTCGCCAGCAACCGGTTGATCAACTGCCGGTAGTTCTCCGTGGGGAAACGCGCCTTCAGCAGCGCCATCGTGCCGGCGACGTGCGGCGCGGCCATCGACGTGCCGCTCTTGGACGTCGTGCCGGTGTTCGAGGAATAGGAGAGCGAGACGATCTCGGAGCCGGGGGCGAAGAGATCCACGGCGGATCCATAGTTGGAGTAAGTCGCGACCTCGTCGCGGCGGGTGGAGGCGCCGACCGTGACCATGTTGTCGACGAGGTGGCTCGCCGGATAAACCCGGGTGACGTCGAGGTTGACGCCGCTGTTGCCAGCGGCCGCGACGAAGATGACGCCGGCGGTGCGGGCGCCATCGATCGCGGCGAGTTCCGTTTGCGAGGGCGTGAACCCGGCACTGCCGCTCTCGCCGTAGCTCGCGTTGATAATGTGAGCGCCGTGGGAGACGGCGTAGTCGACACCCCGCGCGATGTCCGACACGGAGCCGTAACCGCTCGCCGGGAAAACCTTCACCGGCATGATTTGCACCCGCCAGGCGATGCCCGCGACGCCCGTGCCGTTGTTGCCGACCGCACCGATCGTGCCGGCGACGTGCGTGCCGTGGCCGTTGTCATCGAGGATGTTCGTGCCGCGGACGCCGGAGACGAAGCGGGCCCCGTTGACGTCCCCGAAGGTCGGAGCGGGGTTCTGCCAGATGTTACCCGCGAGATCCTGATGATTGATGTTCACGCCGGTATCGACGACGGCGACGATGACGCCGGGAGCCTGGGTGATGAGGTCCCACGCGGCGGTCGCGCGGATGTCAGCGTTGACCACGCCGTTGGAGACACCGGTGTTCTTCAGGGCCCAAAGCGCCCCGCTGGCAAATTGCGGATCCGACGGCTCCGTGGCGACCTGCCGGATGTAGTCGGGTTCGACGAATTCGTAGCGGCCGGTGGCCCGCAGGCGATCAATGGCGTCCTCGGCCCGATCGCTGGAATCGACGTCGATGACCCGAAGATCGCGAAACCGCGCGAAACGTTCGCGCACCCGCACGCCGTCGCGGGCTTCGTCGTCGTCGATCGTGGCCCGGCGGCTGGCGTGAGGCCGAGCGAGGATCACCTGTTCGCGAAAGCCCTGCGTCAGCTCCTTCGCCGTGAACGGAATCCGCGTCGCATCGGGATCCGTGGGCGGCGCCGCGATCGCCAGGCTGATCGTGGTGGCGAACAGCAGCAGCTTGGGAATGAGGAATCTCAACGTGGGAGGAATTGCGGACGGGTTCCCCGGAGACAAGCCGGTCCGGCCGATGTGCCGGAGGAGATTTGCAAATCGGCCGGGATGGACGCGATCCGGGAAACGTTTGTTACTGGGAATGCCCGAGCCTCCGGCTCAGGCATTCCCGATCAGCCGCCAGCGTCTGCGATCGGTCGATTCGGTCGTTTCAATCGAAAGGGAGGGTCATGTCAGACTCGAGTTCCGATGGCCGGTTCAGCGTAGCCCGCGGCGTGAGCAGCGGGACGGCTTCAGGTGAAGCGATCAAGAAGGCCCTGTCCTCACGGACAGGGCCACGCCGATCCCTTTAACTTCGGAATCCAGGTGATATGTGACGTGCAAGGTTTGGTTGCCTGCGGGCATCTAGGCCGGGTTCGACGGGCCGCGCTGGAGGTGGCCGGCGTCGACGACCTCGGCGAGCATCCGCTCGGCGTAGCGCCAGAGTTCATCGCAGCCCTCCGCGATGTGGCGGTTGCGGGCGACGACGCGGTCATGCGTGACGCCGTGCTTCTGCCAGGCCGCACCCTGGGTCCGGCAATTCAGGAGCATCGGCTGAAACCGATCCACCGCGGTGGCGAATTTCGACTCGGGCGTGTGCTTCGCCTCGAATTCGTCCCACAACGCGCGGAAGTCGGCGGCCTGGTCCGCTGGCAGGAGTCCGAAAATCCGATCCGCCGCGATTTGCTCGCGGGCGTGCTGGGTTGCCATGTTGGCCGTGTCGTAGGCGAACGTGTCGCCGGCATCGATTTCGACGAGGTCGTGGACGATCAGCATCTTCAACACGCGGAGCACATCGAGCCCGGCGAAGTTCGCGTGCTCGGCGAGCACGATCACACAGAGGCAAAGATGCCACGTGTGCTCGGCATCGTTCTCGGGCCGGCGACTCTGGGTGTTGATCGTCTGCCGGAAGATTTCCTTCAGCCGGTCGCACTCGACGATGAACTCGATCTGACGGACGAGGCGGAGGGCCGGAGAATCGGAGGACGAAGGAGCGGAAGACGGAGAGGACACGCCACCACCGAAGACGGCACTGCAGGCGATCGCAATTGCTCAGCGGCCTGAACACTGAACTTTGAACCCAAAACCCAAAACCCAGAACGCAGAACTCCAAACGCCAAACTCAATTCCCCCGATTAACCACCGAGGCACCGAGACACCGAGGTTTGGAACTCGGTGCCTCGGTGTCTCGGTGGTAAAAAACGCCTGGGCTACTTGATCGCCTTTGCGACTAGGGGCGTCCAGATGGCGTAGCCGGCGGGCTTCATGTGGAGTTGATCGTCCACGTAGAGCTCGGGACGGTCCTTGCCTTGCGCGTCGAGCATCGGCCCGAACACATCGACGAAGACGAGACGCTTGTCCTTGGCACACTCCGCGGCGATCAGGCCGTTGGCCCGGAGAACTTCGGCCCGGATCCGGATGCGCGACGGACTGGGCTTGAGGCCGATGAAGACGATGCGGGCGGCCGGTACCGCGGCGTGAACCTTCTGGTTAAAGGCCTTGAAGTCGGCGAGCAGCGCGTCGGCGGACTTGCCGGCCCAGAGATCGTTTTCACCCGCGTACACCACGACGACGCGCGGCTTGTAAGGAGTGACGATTCGATCGGCGAAGAAGACGCTGTCGCTCAGATCGGAGCCGCCGAATCCGCGCTGGATTACCGGCACACCGGGGAAGTCCTGCGCGAGCGTTGTCCACTTCACGATCGATGAGCTGCCCACGAACACCACGCCGCCGGGCGCGGGCGGGTGCGCCGCATCGGCCTGGGTGAACGTATCGATCGCGGTGGTCCATTTTTCCGGCGCGGCGAAAAGGACCGAGGCGAAGAGGGCGGCGCAGAGTGCGAGGGTGAGTCGAAAGAAGCGGGGCATGGGGAAAGCAAGGAGCGAAGTTTCCGGCGGGGCAAGGTCCGGGGATTTGCGATTTGGTCCGGTGGCGAGCGCTCGTCCACAGAAACCAAGGCCGGGCGTTGCATCGCCGGGGGACTGCGCCGACCTGGCTTCTGTAGGGGCGCGCCCGGCTGCGAGCACGGGAAAGCGCGTCGACTTGGTCACCTCTTGAGCCGAAACGATCGGAACCCTGAGTTCCTGTTTTCCAAGGGACAGGTCCAATTTCACTCCGTGCACTCGGTGCGCTCCGTGGTAAAGTTCCGGAGGTTTGGTCCACAGAGTGCACGGAATACACGGAATCAAGCGTGGCCCCAGCCAGGCGTTCATCCGTGTTCATCGGTGTCCATCTGTGGTTCAACTGCCTGATTCCGGCTTGAAAGGGGTGGCCGAAGGGCTGGGGTGCGGTTCGTAAGACTCCATTAATCGGCTCGGTGGGCTTGTCTCCCGCTGTCTTCGCCGGCGTGATTCGCCTGACCCCATGAAAACGTCCTGCTCCCTGTTTTGTCCTCCTGGCCGGCCGGGCCGGATTCTGTTTTTCGCCGTCGCTGGTCTCGTTTTGCCGCTGTTGGCCTCGGCGGCGGCCCCTCTGCCGCGCGCCGAACCGGCAGCGGTGGGTCTGTCCGCCGAACGGCTGCAGCGAGTCGGCACGTGGGTCGAGCGGATGCAGACCGAGAACAAGATCTCGGGAGCTGTCACCTTGGTCGCGCGTCGCGGCCAGGTGGTGCGCTTCGAGGCCCAGGGCGTCAGCGATCTCGCCAGCAAGCGTCCGATGCGGGGCGATGACATTTTCGCGATCGCCTCGATGACGAAACCGATCGCGACGGTCGCGGCGCTCATGCTCGTCGAGGAGCAGCGCTTGTTGCTCAGCGATCCGTTGGAAAAATTCCTGCCGGAGTTTCGCGCTCCTAAGGTCGCGGTCGCGAAGGCGGACGCGCCCAACGGCTACGTCCTCGTGCCGGCCGAGCGCAGCATCACGATCCACGATTTGCTGACGCAGAGTTCCGGGCTCGCGACCGGCGTGGGTCCGGCGGGCGGCGCGCTGCGGGAAGCGATGGCCGGTCTCGCCGAGGACGCGGGTCTGGCGGAGCGGATGAAGGCACTCGCAAAGGTGCCACTCGTGTTTCAACCCGGCTCCGCGTTTCTCTATGGCCCGTCGACCGACGTGCTTGGCCGCGTGATCGAGGTCGTGACCGGGAAGTCGCTCGATGTTGTCCTGCAGGAACGCCTCTTCGGCCCGCTCGGAATGGTGGACACCGGCTTCGTCGTGCCGCGCGAGAAAGCGTCCCGGCTTGCGACGCTCTACAGCAGCACCGACGGATCTCCGCTCACGCCGCCGAAGGATCGCATCACGGGTCGCTGGCTGCATTCCGCGGGTGGGGGACTCTATTCGACGGCGCCGGATTACCTGCGGTTCTGCCAGATGCTGCTCAATCGCGGCGAACTCGATGGCCGGCGCTACCTCAGCCGGAAATCGATCGAGCTGATGACCGCGCGTCACGTGGATGCCATTCCGATTTCGTTTCTCCGCGGCCAGTACTTCGGGCTCGGCGTGGCGGTGCAGGAGGACAGCGGCAAGTCCGGCCTGCTCAGCACGCCCGGCACTTTCGGTTGGAGCGGAGCCTACAACACCTACTTCCGGATCGATCCGAAAGAGCAGCTCATCCTGATCCTCATGGTCCAGCGCATACCGGGGAACAATCTCGAGCTGCAGTATGGCTTCCACAATTTGGTGATGCAGGCGGTGGTGGATTAGTTGAGAGTTGAGGGTGAGAGTTGAGGGCTGAGAGTGAGAGCTGAGAGCTGAGAGTGAGAGCTGAGAGTTGAGAGTGAGAGTTGAGGCGGCCAAACGGCCCCGCGTTAGGCCCCGTGGGAGAGCCGACTTGACCGAAAACCACTTCGCGCATTGCTGACCTGAGTCTTTCCCCAGTCGCATCACCCCATGACCTCCCTCCGCGCGGCTCTCGTTTTGCTTTCGTTGTTCACCCTCGGATTTGGTTCGGGGTCCGCCGCCTCGGCCCGCCCGCCAAACATCCTCTTCATCCTCGCGGACGACATGGGTTGGACCGACGCCGCCAGCTTCGGGTCAAAATATTACGAGACTCCCGGCATCGACCGGCTGGTCCGCGAGGGCGTCAAGTTCACCTCCGCGTACTCCGCTTGCACCGTCTGCTCGCCGACGCGGGCGGCCCTCCTGACGGGCAAGTATCCGGCACGGTTGCACCTGACGGATTTCCTGCTCGGTGAGGATCGGCCCTACGAAAAACTCCGCGAGCCGGTCTGGCAGCGCTTCCTCCCGCTCGAGGAGGAGACGATGGCCGAGCGGCTGAAGAAACTGGGCTACGCCACCGCGCTGATCGGCAAGTGGCACCTCGGGGATCGTCCGCAGCCGGCGGGCTATCCGGCCAACCAGGGCTTTGATGTCACCGTCGGTGGAATCCACGGGGCGAGTCATCTGCCGCCGCACGGGCCCCTCATGAATCTGCCGGACGAGCCGAAAGGTTTCCTGACTGATCGACTGACCGACGCGGCGGTGACTTTCATCGAGCAGAACCGGGATCGTCCGTTCTTTCTCTATCTGCCGCACTTCGCGCCGCATGCGCCCGTGCAGGGCAAGCCGGAGGTAATTGAGAAGTATCGCCGGAAGGGTGCCGTCGGCGGAAAGCAGAACAATCCCGTCAACGCCGCCTTGATTGAGAGCCTCGATGACTCGGTCATGCGGCTGCTCGATACCCTGAAGCGGCTCAATCTCGAGGAGAACACGGTCGTGATCTTCACCTCTGACAACGGCGGTGAAATCGGCGGCGCGAACAAACGGGTCAACCAGACCGATTGCTCTCCCCTGCGTCTGGGCAAGGGTTCGGCCTACGAGGGTGGGGTGCGGGTGCCCGCGGTAATCAAATGGCCGGGTGTCACGCAGGCCGGGCGGGTGACCGACGTCCCCACCATCACCATCGATTACTTCCCGACCCTGCTCGAGGTCGCCGGTGCCGCGCCCGAGCCGACCGACGTCTTGGACGGCATCAGTCTCGTCCCGCTGCTGCGGGGCGCCGAGACGCTGCCGCGCGACGAGCTCTACTGGCATTTCCCGCATTATCACTCGCCGATCGATTCGCCTTACAGCGCCATGCGCTCCGGCGACTGGAAGCTCGTCCACTTCTTCGACGATGATCACGTGGAGCTCTACAATTTGAAGGACGACCTCGGCGAAACCCGGGACCTCGCTGCGGCCAATCCCAAACTGGCGACGGAGCTGCGTCACCGGCTGGCGAGCTGGCGGCGATCGATTGGCGCGCAAATCCCGACGGTGAATCCGGACTTCAATCCCGCGCGCCGTCTGGAGTCGGTCCGATGGACCCCGGCGGAACCGCAGAATCGGAAGTACTAGGCCGATGGCGCTCTGCGGGAACGACTTGCCTGCGGTAGAGCAGGGGTGTCCTCCTCCGCGGGTTTCATTCAATTGTATCGTTCCGGCTTAGGATGGGACCCTGTTGAAGCGCATTTCAAAGGTCCCCTCTCGAGCCGGAACGATACAGTGGAAAACTGCGAAGAGCGCGAAGAGACGCGAAGGTTTAAAATCGTTGGCCTTTGTAGCCCGCTGCGTGAGCAGCGGGACGACGTGAGGCGAAGCGTTGGAGAAGTCCCTGCCCTCACGGGCAGGGCTACATTCGGAACAGGTCACCGAAAGGTGGCCGGAGTTCCGACTGCGATGCCG
>CANJCM010000100.1 GCA_947472765.1 Opitutia bacterium | reverse complement strand
CTCACCGGCACGCTCGACTCGCTGACCCGCGCGCAGGCCACGGAGAAGATCGAGGCGGCGGGCGGAACGGTGAAGAGCGCCATGACCAGGGGCGTCGACTTCCTCATCGTGGGCCGCGAGCCGGGAGCGAAGCGAGAACAGGCCCGGGCCGCCGGGGTGACGGAAATTGGCGAAGCGGAGTTGTTGGAGATGCTCACGCCGAGTGAAGACCCAAAAACTGCGGAGGCGGGAAACCACTAATTGGCACTAATGGTCACTCATTCGATCCGGGTGACTGGGTTCATCAACCGGCGAGGCTCCGTTTCGGAGATTCGGAGAACCACTAACCGACACTAACGGCCACTAACTCGAGCAAGAGACTTCCGGGCGAAGTGCTGCTCGGGGTTAGTGTCCGATGAGTGAAAATGAGTGGTTCAAACCTCCGAAGATTTGGGAACTCCTACTTCTTCGCCGGCTTGGCCGGTTCGGGCACGACGTACGGCGTGCCGACTTCGACGCTGGCCTTGCGGCGGTCGGCCTCGCCGATGAACACGGGCGCGGCCACCTCGCGGGCAAAGTACGGCGCGGCGCTCGTGAGCATCACATTCAGCGAGTCCGGCAGCGAATCGTGCGTCGAGGGGATGCTCATGCGCGTTCGCCAGAGCATTTTCTTCTCCTTTTTCTTCAGCATCGTCTCGATGTCGAAAGCCCCGATGAAAATGTAGACTCGCGCGGTCGTAGCCGCGTCGTTGATCGCCGAAATCACATTGGGGTCGAGCACGCCTCTCGTCTTGTCGGCGCCGATGAGGGTCGCGATTTCCCGGCTGTTGTAGGCCAGCAACACGGTGTCCGGCGGCGGTGGAGGCGGCAGCGCGGTCGGATCGGGCACCCCGCCAAAGCTCGGCTGCGGCGGGGGCGTGTACGGCATCTCGGTCGTGTCGAGGACGGCGCTGCCCCACGTGATGAGCAACCCAAGCTGCGGCATCGGGCCGCCGGTCTGGGTGAGCAGGAAACCCTGCGAGGCGAGAACCTTGACTACTTCGCGCTCGACCATCGCGGCATTCGCGCGCGGTTCACCGGCGATCGGCGTGCCAAGATCGTTTTCCAGATTTCCGATGATCACGTAATGGATCGGCTTCCCCGGCTGCGGCCGCAGGGCTTCGGGCGTGTCACTCAACACATCCGACACCACGAGGACATGGGGCGGCTTCGGCGCCCCTACGCCGCTCGCTGCGGTCAGGCCAATCAAGAGGGCGGCGAGAAGGAACTTGAACATGGTCAGCGAAGAAAAGGACGCGGCGCCCGGGCAAAGGTTGCCGGCGAACGATCGCACGCGGACTACGCGCGTTGACCACGGTGCGTCGGATCACGCGAGCGCCCAGGTTCCGGGACGCGGCCCAAGCTTACCTGGACTTCTCTTCGTCCTTCGCCGGCTTGTCCGGCACAACGTACGGCATGCCGACTTCGACGGCAGCCTTGCGGCGGTCGGCCTCGCCAATGAAGACCGGCGCCGGGACGTCACGACCGAGGAACGGGCCGGCACTTGTGAGCATGACCCCGAGCGACTCGGGCAGGGAGTGACGCTCCGATGGAATGCTGATGCGCGTGCGCCAGAGGAGCTTCTTTTCCTTCTTCGTGGCCATCGCCTCCATGTCGTAAGCGGCGATGAAAACATACACCCGGGTGCTGCTGGCGGCCTCGCTGATTTGCGCGAGGGTATTTGAATCCAAGGCACGACCAGCGGCCTTGTCCGCGCCCACCAGTCTGGCGATCTGCCGCTGATTCATCGCGACCTGCACGGTGTCGGGCGGATGGTTCGGATCGGTCGGGTCATTGGGATCGACCGGGCCGCCGGTGACGCGGCCGGGCAGCGGCGCGAGCGCCAGCTCGCTCGTGTCGAGGATGGCGCTGCCCCACGTAATCAGAATCGCGAGCTTCGGGAGCGATCCTCCCACCTGCGTTTTGATGAAACCCTGGGACGTGAGCACCTTCGTGACCTCGGCCTCGACCGTGGCGGCGTCGACGCGCGGTTCGCCGCCGATCGTCGCCCCGATGTTGTCCTCGTACTTTCCCGCAATCGCGTAAGTGATCGGCTTGCCGGGCTGCGGGCGCATGTCATCCGGGACCTCGGCGAATACGTCCGACACGACGAGTACTGCTGGCGGGGGTTTGGGCGTGGCCCCCCGGGCGACCCCGAGGGCGAAGACGGCGGCAACGACGCTGCAGGTAAGGCGGGACATGGGACAGTGTGCAGGACGCTGGCCAGGAGTGAAGGTCACAGCCTAGTCGCGGTGCAAATACAGGCTGGAGCCATTGGATTTGAAGGACAGCCGACAAGACCTGAGCGTGCGCGAGTGGCGGTTCAATGCGCGGCGTACCGAATCGGGAACGCCGAGGGCGCGGCTCGTCCGCGCCTCAATGGGTCGGGCGTAGCCCTGCCCGTGAGGGCAGGGACTTCTCGAACGCTTCCCCTCATGTCGTCCCGCTGCTCACGCAGCGGGCTACAACGGCCAACGATCTCAACCCTTCGCAAAATTTCGCGTTCTTTGCGCTTCAACTGCATGGTCCCGTCTTAGACTGAAGCGCGGTGTCCTCACCGCGCCTTCTCGACGCCGCTCCGGCGCCGGACTCAGGGAGTCGCCGGGCCGTTCGGTGGAACCGAGTCGAGCGTCCAATGATCCAGCAACTGAACCCGGGAGAATTGCGGAAACTGCTCCTGCATCATATGGCGCTTCGGATGATTTCTCGGATACGCGATCCAGCGGAGCCCGGGCGGCATGTCGCGGGCGAGCCGGGCGGGCGAAATCTGCACCCCGCCATAGAGCCGATCCAACACGCCGTATTCGAAGTGGCTCGCGGCGCCATCCGCCATGAGCGAGGCCAGTGGATTCCACGGGAAATAGACCTGCCCCTTTCGCTCCTGGGCGAAGGCCTCCGCGCTCACGTCGGCCCGATAACCGCGATCCACGGCCAGCTGGCGCACCGTCAGGAGGAGCGCGGCGAAGGCGCCGGCCGGCAGGATCCAGCGCAGGAACTTTCCGCCCCGCGAGTCGGCTGAGAAATCGAGCTGAGCCAGGGCCGCCACATTCGCCACGAGCAAATAGTAGACGGAGAGGAGGGAGTTGCGGTCGCCTCCGACCTTGGCGTTTGCCATCAGTCCAAGGGGCACCACCGCGAGGGCCGCGAAGGAGAAGAGCGGGAGGAGACGGAACGCCGACGGATTGTTTCGCCGCAGAAAACTGCCCGTCACCGCCACTCCGATCCACAGCGGCAAGCTCATCAGCAGAAGCCCGGCCGCCGCCTCCCAGCCCTGCCGCAGGCCCCACTGTGACGGGTGATGCGAGGGGACAACCCACATGTTGTACCACAGGGCGTGCGGTCCGAAACCGAGGATCAGGACGGCGCTGAACGCGACGCCCCAAATCAACAATCGCCCGAGATAACGACGCGCGGCTCCTGGCTCCGTTCCCAACGCGAGCCAGAGGAGCTGGGCCGCGGGGAGCAGTCCCTCGACCAGCTTCGCCCAGACCGCGAGCACCGTCAGGATCGCGGCGGCATGCAGCCGGCGATCGGAGGGTCGCCCCGGCGCCGCGAGCACGAGACAGGCGGTGGCGCCCAACGCACCGGACGTGGCATCGGTGCCAAGAATCCGCAGCGCATACCAAGTCGGTTAGAAGAACGGCAGCAGTCCCACGCCGAGCAGGGCGGCCCAAATCCGCCGGCTGCCCACGGCCGGGCCCATGAGCGCCGCGCACCCGAAAGGCAGCGCCAGCAGGATGACATCGATTCCCGCCGCGATCCGAAGCGCGGTGGTGGGAGTGCCAGCCAGCGCGGCCGGGCTCCACAACAGCGGAGCGACGGGCCCGTAGATCCAGCCATTGATCGGGCCGGAATCCGCCGGGCTAAAAAGCGGCCACCCTTTCCACATCCCGATCGCGGGAGCGAGCCGCGCCTCACTCCACGGCGAGCGGGCGCAGATCTGCGCGAACTCGATCCCGCACCACGCAGCCAGCCCCACCGCGACGGGGAGCAAACCGGCAAGGATCAACCCGGAGAGCGGCCGACGAGTCTTCGCACACGAGCGCGCCACGGGCACGGCCGCGACGGCGCCGACCAGAAATGCGATAATCAGATTGTTGTCTGGCATCAGCGGGAAAGCCCGGGCCAGCGGACGGGGGCGGGAGGAATCCTGGTCATTGCTTCGAGCGTCTGAAATGCGCGGGCACGGGTTTCACGACAGCGCGGCGAGGAGTTCTCTGACGCGCCGATAACGGCTCTCCCAGCTATTTGCCTGCGCGAGATCGATCCTCCGCTGACGCGCGTCGGCCAAATCCGCACTGGAAGCGCGCTCGATGGCCGGCACCAATTCCTCTGGTCTGGCCGCGAAAATGATTTCCGCGCCGAAGTCCTCGACCAGCTCCGGCAGCGGCGTGGCCACGATCGGCCGGCCCGTCGCGAGGCACTCGTAGGTCTTCGCCGGCAGCACGGAGCGCGTGTAATCGTTGAGCGCGTACGGCAGCAGCAGCACATCCGCCCGGCTCACGAATTCGCGCAACCCCTCGTGCGGCTGCTGGCCCGCCAGTTCGACATTCGGCGGAAAGGCGTGCGGCGTCTTCACCGGCCCGACCAGCAGGATCCGCCAACCCGGCCGCGCCCGGGCGATCGTCTCGATCGCCGCGAAGTCGAGGTGCTGCGCATGGAGGTGTCCGTAGTAGAGCAGCGTGAGCGAACCATCGGCTGCGCGCGGCTTCGGCGGAACAAGGAATCGCTCCACCAGCGCGCCATGCGGCAGCCGGACGATTCGCCGCGCCGCGCCCCGGTGCAGCTCCTCGAGCCGACGGCTCGGCACCAAGGTAAGATCGGCCTGCGCCAGCAGCCGTTTCTCATCGGGGACGAGGCACCGCGGAATTCCCGCGACGGCGCTCCAGTTGTCCGTGCAGTCGTAGATCAGGCGGCGATGCGCCACCGAATCGATCATCGCCAGCGCCGAGCGCGCGGCGGAGTAATTCACGATCACGTCCACGCCCGCCGCGAGCGCCGGCTCGGTGCGCAGGAAGCGTTTCAGCAACCCCCGGTTGACGGCATGGAACAGCGGGTTGGTGGAAGGAAAAACCAACGGCCGCACGATCCGCACGCCAGCCGGCACGGGCGCTTGGGGTGCCTGCGGGCCGGAGAGTACCGCGAGCCGCCGCAGAATCCGCGCCGCATCGCGAAGGCCGACGCGCCGGACCCCGGGAAGTTCGCAGAAGATCACGTCGCCGTCCCGGGCGAACAGCGACGCCAGCGTCTGGTGCCGCTGCCAGACGAAGTCCCAGGCGAGGTTGGAAATGAAGAGCGTCGCTGGTCTCACGTGGATCCCGCTCCCCGGTAAAGGCTCCGCATCGAAACGGCCCCGTGCCGCCGCCAGCGCTCCCAATACACGCGGCGATTGGCCCAGCGAAAGCGCAGCAGCGCGGCCAGGCCGCCGGTCGCGGTTTGCGCCCGCAGCCGGCCGACAGCCCGCGCGAATTCCTGCTCCCCGAGTTCCTCCTGCTGCGAAAGCTGGCCGGCTCGCAGCCGGAAATCCGCCACTCTCTCCGGGCAGTGCCCGAACCGAACTCCGGCTTCGAGCGCCCGCACGAAGAAATCGAGATCGCCGGCAAGCCGGTAGCTTTCGTCGAGCTCTCCAATTTGCTCAACGAGCCGGCGGCGGATGATCGTCCCCGGCTGGGCCAGCGGCATGATCCCCCGTCGCAGGAGCGCGATCAAATCGGCCGGCTCCGTCGCGATCGGCAGCGCCCCGATCCCGGCTCCACTGGCATCGATCAGTCCGACGTGTCCGTAGACCGCACCCCAGTCCGACGCGGCCTGCAGCCGCTGCCAGGCGGCGCGGAATCCATCCGCCAGCACATCGTCGTCGTTCAGCCAGGTGAACGCCTCCCAGTCGCCCGGGATCCGCAGTCCCAGATTCAGCGCGGCATACAACCCGTGGCCTTCGTCCCGCAAAATGGTTCGGCCACCCGGATGAGCCGGCGCGGCGATCGAGGTAGGATCGGGGCAAATCACGACGTGCTCCGCCTCGGGAGCGATCGCCGCGATCGAGGCCGCGGCCGTCAACCAGTGCGGCGAGCCGCCGCGCGTCGGGGTGAGGATGCGGAGCTTCATGGGCGATTACTCCCGCGCGACGCCAGCCATCGACGCCACCACACCAGCGCGCGTCCGGAATGGCGTCCCAGACCGAATCCGCCCGACACCCACCAGTCTCCCATTCGCCACCACGTCGACCCGAAGATGATTTCCAGGATCCGCGTCTTCCAGACGGCGCGCCGCCCCCGCGCCACCGACGCCGGCGACCCCAGGGCCGGCGCCACCGCCTTCAGCCGCCCGCCGGCCTCGGCCAGCAGCTGCCAGTAGCGGCCATAAATCCGCGAGCGTAGCCGCAGCGGCATGACACCGTACTCGAGCTGGCCCGAATCGGCTCGCACCGGGCCGATCGGGCGAAACCGGGCGAAATGAAAAATCACCAACGGAGCGCCATCCACCTTCACTGCGTTATCCGGAAAAGCGTAAGTGTGATTCATCCAGTTCCACGGCGCCAGATTCACGCCCGGGTGGCGGCAGACCACGAGTCGCGCCACTTTGGCGGGCCAGGCATCAAGGTACTTTTGATCCGCATAGCGATCGGGCTCGACGCGATCATGGCACCACTCGAGGCACTGCCGCCGCCAGTCATCGAGGCAGGCGCGACCGCCGGAACTGTTGCGAAAGCAGAGCACGCCGACGTTGAAGCGCCCCCGCGACTCCAGCGGACGGAGAAATTCCGGGAACCGGTGCTCCACGATCAGCACATCGTTGGCGCCCAATTCGGCGAACAGCGGCGCGGGAGAGGCAAAGAAGGCCATGTCCGCATCGACATAGGTGAGTACCTCGATCTCAGGCTGCCGGGTCAGGAGAACGCGCGGCCAGCACGGCGACAAGGTGAACACATACTCCACCCATGTGCGATCGCCGCGAGCCGCCGCGAGTCCGGGATCGGCTTGTTCCAGATCGGCCAGGGGTACGACACGCAAATCGGGTTCCCCGAGCTCACAGAGGGCGACGGCCGTCTCGTCGTCGAGGGCGAGCACCCACAGGACCGCCGCGGGATCCTGCCGCCGCAGCGAGAGCCAGAGCGCGAGCCCGGACAGCGCGTAACGCCGATCGAAATAGGTGCAGTAGTGATTCACCCCGTTCAACAGCCACAGATCTTCTTCCGGCCCCGGCGCAACAAGACCCTGGTGGAAGCAATCGACATGGCGCAGTAGACGGAGCCGTCCGCTGGCGGGCAAGCCCGAGGCGGTTCCGCCGGACCCGCGGGCAGGTGCGGGTTGACGGCCCGGGCGGCGGCTGGCATCGGGCTTGGCCTCATGGCCGCATCCGCCAAATCCTCCCCGGGGGCCAACTTCGGCTGGCTGATGGCGGAGCGCGGCTGGCGCGTGCTGCTTGGGCTGGCCGTGAACGTCGCGGTGGCGCGCCATGTCGGTCCGGGCCAATTCGGAGTGTTGAGCTATGCGCTGGGCTTGATCGCGATTTTCTGGGCGGTCGGAGGGCTGGGCTTCGACGAGGTGCTCACCCGGGAACTGGTGCGCGACCCGGCGCGGGCGCGGGCGTTGCTGGCGGTGGGGTTGAGATTGAAGGCCGCCGGCGCAGCGGGCGCCTTTGTCGCCCTGCTCGTGGTGGCGTGGGTGTGGCGGCCCGGAGCGGAAGGGACGTGGCTGATCGTGGTGCTCGCCGGGGGCGGGCTGTTTTTTCTACCCCTGGACGCGGTGGACGCCTGGTTCCTGGCGCGCGAGCGGATGCGTCCGCCGGTCATCGCGCGGCAGGCGGCCCTCTCCGCGTCAGCCTTGTTGCGGGTCGGGCTGGTCTTCGCGGGGGCGCCGCTGCCGGCCTTCGCGCTGGCCTTCATGGCGGAGGCGCTGCTGATCGCGCTGGCTTTGGGCTGGGTGTTGGTGCGCGACGGCGGCCGGCCGGACTGGCGGGGCACCGCCGGGATCTCGGGCGGGCGTCTGTTGCGGGAGGGATGGCCCCTGCTCGTGTCGAGCGTGCTGGTCGTCGTGACGCTCCAGGCCGATCGGTTGCTGCTCGTACAGCTGGCGGGCGGGGCGCCGGCCGGGGTTTATGCGGCGGCGGCCCGGTTTACGGAGGTCCTGTATGCGTTGCCCATGGCGGTCGGCTCGGTGCTGCTGCCGCGTCTGACGGCGCTCCACCGGGAAGACCGGACGGGCTATTGGATCCTGGCGCGCCGGGCAGGGCTGGGGCTTACGCTGGCCGGCGTGCTGCTGGCAGCCGGACTGTCGCTGGGTGGTCACTGGCTGCTGCCGAAATTGCTCGGCGAACAGTACCGGGCCTCGGGTGCGGTGCTGGGGGTGCACAGTTGGTCGCTGGTCTTCATTGCATTGGTTTCGCTGCGCTCGCGTTTGCTGATCATCGAAGGGCACAGCCGCTGGGTCATGGCGATGTCCGCGGGCACGACCGCGCTGAACGTCCTCGGCAATCTCTGGTTGATTCCGCGGTGGGGCGCCGTGGGAGCGGCCTGGGCTTCGAACGGGGCGTGGGCGTGCTCCGTGCTCGTGCTGCCCTGGCTGGCGGCAGGACCAAGGGCTTTTCTCCGGACTTGGTGTGGCCTCGCCAAGCCACGGTGATTTTGCCCCACTGAGCCCGCACCATGGAGCAAGCGGGCCCGGATCTGCAGTCATCACCCCTGTCGTTACGCGACGACCTCGGCACGGTCTTCCTCGCGTCGGATCGGGTTTTTCGCGCGGTGCACCCGGGGGCCGTCGCGCGCACGGAGGCCCTGCTGCGGAGCGGGCTCACGGACGAACTCGCGGCGCGCGGGCTGATGCCGGCGACCAAGGTGAGCGACGTAGGAATTCCCGGGAGCCCGCTGGTACTCGAGCACCCGCGCCTGCCGGTCGTGAGCTATCCTTACGAATGGAGCTACGGGATGTTGCGCGACGCCGCCGCACTGGTCCTCGAGATCAACGAAATCGCCAACGCCCGCGGTTACGAGCTGCAGGACTGCCACGCCTACAACATCGTGTTCGACGGGCCGCGACCTCAGTACGTGGATTTGGGCAGCCTGGCGCTCCGGCCCGCCGGAGCGCGCGGGTGGGTGGCCCGGGAGGAGTTCCTGCGCGCTTACGATTATCCGCTGCAGATCTGGGCGGACGGCGGCGAGTTCATGGCTCGCCGGCTGATGGCGGCGAGCGAACTGATGGGCCACGCGGACCATGGCCTCTACCGCTGGCCGTGGTTGCGCCTCGGCGGGACGGCGGGCTACGAGCGCGGGTTGAAGGCCTGGCATCGCTACCGCGGCCTGTCCCGCGTGCCCGACGAGAAGATCCGGCAGCGGCTGCCCGCGGCGGCGGCCGGCCTAGTCTGCGCACTGAAGCACCGCGGCTGGCTGCCGGCGCAGACTGCGGGCATCGACCGTTTGCGGCGGCGGGTTCTGCGGCGCCGGCGGCGCGGCGCGGGGGGATTCTGGAGCGGTTACCAGGGCGATGCCGCGTTTGCCGACACGCCGCGGCAGCGCCGGGTCGTCGAGCTCGTGCGGCAATCGGGCGTCGCCTCGGTCATCGAGCTCGCGGGAAACCAGGGCCGCCTCGCCGCGGAGTTGTTGCGCCAAGGGGTGGTCCGGCAGGCGATCTGCACGGATGCAGAAGAGCGCGCGGTGGACCAGGCCCATGCGCGGACGCGGCAGGAAAGCGGCCGGCTGCACACCGCGGTGCTCGACTTCATCTACCCGATGACCAGTCCGTTTGGCGAATCGCCGGTGGCCCGATTCCGGTCCGATGCGGCCGTCGCGCTGGCGGTGACTCACCATCTGCTCCTCACGCAACAGGTGCCGGTGGCGCGGGTGTTGCGCAGCATCGCGGCGTTCGCCCGGGAACACGTCTTCGTTGAATTCATGCCCCGCGGACTGTGGGACGGTCGCCGGGCGCCGCCGGTGCCGGAGTGGTATACGCTCGATTGGTTCCGGGCGGCTTTCCACCGGGAGTTCGAGCCCTGGCATGAGGAGACCCTGGAAGAAAACCGGCACCTGTTCTGCGGACGGCTGCGCCGGTGAGCGGACGGCCGGAAACGAGTGTGACATTGGCTGCCGCCGAAATATCAAGCACTGCCCATGGATGAACCCCCGTGTCTGATCTGCCACTCTGCGCGCCAACGGATCCATACGATCCCGGTGGCCGACCTGGTGGTGCAGTATCGCCGGCAGCTGGGGCTGGAGGTCGCGGCGGAATTCGGCGGCCTGCGCGACCTGCAGATCGCCCGCTGTCCGCGCTGTGACTTCATCTCCTTTGTGCCGGGCGTCATCGGGTCGGAGAGATTCTACGACGGGCTGCAGGGGCACGCGTGGTATTATCTGGCGGACAAGGCCGAGTTTGCCACGGCGCGCCGGTTTCTGCGTCCGGGTGACCGGGTGCTCGATGTGGGCTGCGGCAGCGGTGCCTTTGCGCAGGGCCATCCGGTGGAGAATTACCTCGGCCTGGAATACACGGCCGGTGCGATCGCGATGGCGGAGGCGCGCGGTCTGAGCGTGCGGCGGCAAGGCGTCGAGGCCTACGCCGCATCGGGGCCGGAGCCGCACGACATGGTCTGTGCATTTCAAGTGCTCGAGCATGTGGTCGACCAGCGGTCTTTCATCACGGCCTGCGCGGAGGTTTGCCGGCCCGGCGGGCAGGTCATCTTCTCCACGCCCAACGCCGACTGTTTCGCCAACGCCGCGTGCAACCTGGTGCTGAATTTTCCACCCCACCACACCGCGTGGTTCTCACGACGATTCTGGCTTGGCCTCCCCGCGTATTTTCCGCTGCGGCTGGTGGAAATCATCGAGGAACCGCTCGAACCGGTGCACCTGTCCTTTTACGCAAGCACGCTCGTGCGGGCCTCGCTCGAGAAATGGCTCGGTCTGCGCCCGCCCGCGCCGATCGACGTTTCCCTGCGCCATCGCCTTCTGGCCAAGTTCTCCCGGGGGCTGGGCGGAATTCTCGCCCGGGGTTTGGAGGACGAACGCCTGCGTCCCAAGGGGCAGGCCATCACCGCGGTCTATGAACGCTGCTAGCAAGGCTGCCTCGCGAACGGTTTCCTGGCGGCGCTGGCTGCCGCGGCCGCTGCGGAGCTGCTGGCGCCGCTGCTTCGGGCGGCGCGTGTTTCAGGGGGATTATCCAGGCTGGGCGGCGGCCTGCGCGGTGGCCGAAGGCTACGACGATCCGGAAAAATCAACCCGCATCATCGCCGCGGCGCGCGAGGTGCGGGCGGGGCGGGCCGCGTGGGACCGCGACGGCGTGCTGTTTCACGAGCCGCAGTGGCATGAGCCGTTGGTCGCGGCGCTCCGCCAGATCGCCCAGGCGGGAGGCGGCGCGCTCGCAGTGGTCGATTTTGGCGGCGGCCTGGGCAGCACCTGGTGGCAGCACCGGACGGCGCTGGCGGAATTTTGTGTTTCCTGGCGGGTCGTCGAACGCGCGCCGTTGGTGGAGGCCGGACGGCGCGAGTTCAGCGATGCGGTGCTCACCTTCCACCCGAGCCTGGCGGCCGCGCAGGCGGCCGGTCCGACTCAGGTCATTCTTTTATCCAGTGTGTTGCCGTATCTGGAAGACCCGCAGGCCGTGCTGCGGGAAGTGGCGGCCTGGGGCGCGCCCCACGTGATCGTGGATCGCACCCCGTTTGTGGCCGGGGGACGCGACCGCCTGGCCGTCCAATCGGCCCCTCCCGAACTCGGCGGCGGGCGTTATCCCTGCTGGCTGTTCGACCGCACGGCGATGGTGGCGGCGTTTCACCCGCACTACGATCTGGCTGGAGAATGGCTCGTGCCCTTCGACCAAGCGGACGAAAAGGTCCCCTACCACGGCCTGCATTTTCAGTGCCGGGTCGACGCGCCGAAGCCGCCCGTGCCTCCGGTCCCATGATCCAGGCATGGCGCAACCGGCAGCAATATCTGCCCGGCCCCGGCGGGTGGCTGGTGAACCCGTTCTTTTTCGCGCGGCGCGGGCTGTGGCGCGGGCTGGGCGAGTTTTTCCCGCGCTTGCAGGGTGCGGTACTCGATGTCGGCTGCGGGCGAAAGCCATACCGGGATTTCGTCCCCGCCACAAATTATGTGGGCGTGGACATCGACACGCCGGTGACGCGGGCGCTGGCGTCGGCGGATGTTTTTTACGACGGCCGGCGGCTGCCGTTTCCGGACCAGCAGTTCGATGCGGTGCTGTGCTCCCAGGTTCTGGAACACGTCTTCACGCCGGAGGAGTTTCTCGCCGAGATTCGCCGCGTGCTCCGGCCCGGCGGGACGCTGCTACTCGCGGTGCCCTTCGTCTGGGACGAGCACGAGCAGCCGGCGGATTTTGCGCGGTATTCGTCGTTCGGACTGCGCGCCTTGCTGGGGCGAGGCGGGTTCGCCGTGGCGGAGCAGCGCAAGACTTGCGCCGACTTTCGCGCGGTCGTGCAGCTGACTTCCGGGGCGCTGTTCAAGGTCACGCACACGCGCAACCGCTGGATGAACTTGCTGGCACAGCTCACCCTGCTGGCCCCGGTCAACGCCGTGGGCGGGTTGCTCGCGTGGATGCTGCCGGGCAATCCCGATCTCTACCTCGACAACATCGTGCTGGCCCACCGGACGCCATGACCACGGGAGGAGGATCGGCACGGCGCGTAATTAATCTTCCGTCGGTTCCCCCGCGGCTCCTATGGTGCGCCCCGCCTGCATGAAGCTGTCCGTCGTCATCCCCTGCTACAACGAGGCGAAGACCATCCGCACCATCGTCGATCGCGTGCGGGCGGCACCGGTGGCCGAAAAGGAAATCATCATCGTTGACGACTGCTCGCGCGACGGCACCCGCGATTTGTTGCGCACGCAGATCGCCCCCTTGGTCAGCAAGGTAATCTACCATGAGGTCAACCAGGGGAAGGGCGCGGCCCTGCGGACCGGCATCGCGGCCGCGACCGGCGACGTCGTCATCATCCAGGACGCCGACCTCGAGTACGATCCCCAGGAATATACGGTCCTGCTCCAGCCCATCGTCACGGGCCGGGCCGACGTGGTGTTCGGATCGCGTTTCCAGGGCGGACAGCCGCACCGCGTCGTCTATTTCTGGCACATGGTCGGCAACAAGTTCCTCACGCTGTGCTCGAACATGGCGACGAACCTGAACCTCACGGACATGGAGACGTGCTACAAAATGTTCCGCCGGGAGGTGCTCCAGAAAATCACGATCGAGGAGAACCGGTTCGGTTTCGAACCGGAGATCACGGCGAAAGTCGCTAAGCTCGGCGTGGTGATCTACGAGGTCGGCATCAGCTACTACGGCCGCACCTACGCCGAGGGAAAGAAGATCGGCTGGCGCGACGGCTTCCGCGCGCTCTGGGCGATCATAAAATACAACTTCTTCCGTTGAGCCGTGGCGCCACAGGGCGGCTGGCGGAAATGCACCGAGCCCGGTTGAACCACAGATGAACACCGAAGCACACAAATGCGGTGGGCGCCCGGCCTCGACTCTCCGGCAGTGCGCCCAGCCCTCCGTCACCCCGATCTGCCTGAGTCGCCCTGGATCTGCGTCCATCCGTGTCCATCTGTGGTTGCCTCCCCGGCGTGGAGCAGACCCGGGATGACCCGCACCGCCTCCACGATTTGTTTCGGGCTCCTCCTGCTCCTGCTCGGAGCGATCGGTTACTGGATGCTGTTCTCAAACCTCGCCGTTTATGACGACGAGGGCTACGTGCTCCTGTCGGCGCGCGAGTACTTCGCCCACGGCGGGCTCTACGAGACGGTCTACACCCAATACGGCCCGGCGTTCTATGCCCTGGCCGACGCCTTCCAGCGCTTCATCGGCGGGCCCGTCGATCACACTTCGGCACGCTGGCTCACGCTCGGTCTCTGGATCGGCGGCGCGGCCGCCTGCGGGGGGCTTGTGCAGCAGCAAACGCGCTCGAGGCTCCTCGCGGCATTCACGATCGCGGCGACGTTTCTCTATCTCTATTTCCTGCCCGACGAGCCCTTCCATCCGGGGGTCTGGATTGTCTGCCTGCTCGCGGTTTCGCTCTGGGCGGTCGGGGCTCTGATCCAACGCGGTCGTTGGACGGCGGCGGCGGTCGTAACGGGTGCGACCGGTACGCTGCTCGTGCTGACGAAGATCAACGTCGGACTGTTTTACCTCGTCGGTGTCGGCGGCTGGGCGCTCCTGCACGCGTCGTCCGCGGCTGGCCGGTGCTGGGCGCGGAAACTCGTCGCGCCGCTTCTCGTGCTGTTCGCCGTCGGCCTGATGCACACGCTGGCGGGTGAGGCCTGGGTTCAAATCTACCTCGTGATTTTCGGAGTGGGCGCCGTCACGCTCGTTACGGCGTTGCCCGGAAGCGCCGTGATCACGTGGCGCCACGCGATCGGATTCGCCGGCGCCGGCGGCGTCGCGGCCCTGCTGATTCTTGGCGTCGTCGCCGCTCGCGGGACCTCCGTTGCCGGACTCATTGAAGGCGTGCTGCTCGGGCCGTTGCGGCATCCGGCGAGCTATTCGTATCCCGTGGACTGGCGACCCGGCGCCTTGACGGTCGCGGTACTGTCGCTGGCGCTCGCACTCGCGCTGCCCGTCCTGCGACGTCGCAAGGGTGACGAATGGATCGATCGCCTTGTGATCGCCGTCCGGCTGATTCAAACGGCTGGTCTCGTCATCGCGATCGCCCTGCTGATGCAGGCGCGGGTGCTCGGCGCCGTCTTCACCTATGTCGCGCCGCTGATTTGGATCTGGGTCATCCCGCTGACGGGTGCGAAGACGTCACCCGCTGCGCTGCTCGTCCGCGGACTGCTCGGCATGGTGCTGTTGCTGCAATACCTGCACGCCTACCCCGTGGGTGGCAGCCAGGTCAGCTGGGCGACGTTCCTCTTCATTCCGCTCGTCGCACTCGGGTTGGACGAAGTTCGCCGGTGGTGGGAACTCCGGGCCGCAAGTTCGAGCACGCCTCGCACACCCTGGGCCGCGATTGCCGCGGCCCTGCTCCTCGTCTCCATCGGCAAGGCGGTCACCACCGCCACCGTGATGCGCGATCGGCACGACCGCCGAGTCCCCCTAGGTTTGCCGGGAGCGGCCAACCTCCATCTGCCGGAAACGCAGGGCACCGCTTACCGGATTATCGCGCTCAACGCCGCGGTCCACGCGGACATGCTGTTTTCCCTCCCGGGCATGTTCAGTCTCAACTTGTGGACCGGACTGCCCACGCCCACCGCGCGCAACACGACGCTCTGGTTCACGCTGCTGAACGCGACCGAGCAGGCGGACATCATCGCCGCGCTTACGAAGGATGAACGTCCCTGCGTCATCGTGCAGGAATCGCTCCTCGAACTCATGCGCGCCGGCAAGGTCCCGATGGCCGGCCCGCTTTGGGATTACCTCGCGGCCAACTTCACGGCGGCCTTCCGCGTCGAGGGCTTTGCGTTTCACGTGCGCAACGGCCGGGTGATCGCTCCCGTGAACATCGCCCGTCTCGAACTGTCCGCGCCAACCGCCGATGGCGCGCACGACACCCAATTGGAGTTCAGCCTCGTCAACGACGGCACGCCCATCGCTGCGATCGAAGTCCGCGATGTGGGCGAAAAACCAGCGGCTCCGTTCGCGCTGGGCGCGGCCAACGCGGCCGCCAGCCTGGTGACCATTGATCGCGCCGGACGCAGCCTCGGCCCGCTCGCTCCCGTCGGCTGGCCCATTCCGACCCGCGGTTTGGTTCACCTTTCGATCCGTTTTCGTCGCCCGGCCGCCGGCCTCCCGCCGCTCACGACCGTGCTCTACCTCAAGTCGGCGACCGGAGCCACGCTCGGCGAGGTGCGCATCGCGGAGTGAGACGCGCTCGCGGGCCGCGCAACGAATTCTCGATATCGCCGGTCCCGCGCTGCTAGCGTCCGGCGTCAATGCTCCCGGACCTGCTGGTCACCGTCGCTCTCTTCCTTCTCACGGTCCTCGGGCTGGGCTGGCCGCTGGCGTCGCGGCTCGCGCTGACTCCCACGGAAAAGCTCCTCGCGTCGACCGGCCTGTCGATCCTCGGCGCCTATTTGTTCGCGTGGATCGTGTATGTCGCCGACCTGCCCGCGGACACCTTGTGGGCGCTCCCAATCATGGCGGCCGTCGGGCTCATGAGCGGAGTCGCCGGGCTGCGGGTGGTCGTGCGCGATCCTCTGACCCGAACCGTCTTCGCGATGTACCTGCTCGTGACGCTCTGGTGCGTCGGCTGGCTTGGAATGGTCAGCACGTATACCGGCGGTGGCTGGTCGGGTGACTGGTTCGAACACTGGGAGCGGTCGCGCTTTTTCCTCGAGCACTGGCCCCGCGACCGGACCTTCCTCGTCATCTATACCCTCCCCGCGCGCCCGCCGCTGGCAAACGTGATCACGGGCGCATTCCTGCATTTCACACGGGTCGACTTCGCGCATTACCAACTCATCAGCACGCTGCTGGCCGGGCTCGTGTTCCTGCCGGCGACCGTGCTCGCACAGGCGTTTCGCCGCGGATTCGGATCCGCGGCCACGGACGGCGACCTGCGACTCCCGGCCCTCGTGGCGATGCTGTTCATGGTGAACCCGCTCTTCGTCCAGAATGCGACGTTCGCTTGGACGAAGCTGCCCGCCGCCTTCCTCGTGCTGGCCGCGCTGCACTTTTTCCTGCGGGCCCAGGCCCCGGCCTCGCCCCGCTCGGCCGGGCTGCTCTGTGCCGCGCTGCTGGCGGGCGGCTTTCTCGCGCACTATTCCGCCGGCCCCTACATCGCGGTCCTCGTCGTCGCGTGGCTCGGCTTCGGCTGGTCGCGGCGGCGCGATCCCGTCTGGTGGCGCGAGACCATGCTGGCGACCGGACTGGGCGCGGCGGTGCTCGCGACGTGGTTCGGCTGGTCGCTGTCCGTGTATGGCACGGGCGGCACGCTCCTGAGCAACACGAGTGTCACCGCCGTGGATACGAGCGCCGGCAGCCAGCTCGTCCGCATCGCCCTCAACCTGCGCGACACCCTGGTGCCGCATTTCCTGCGCAGTCTCGATCAGGGCCTGATCGCCCAGCGCAGCCCGTGGGGCTGGTGGCACGACTGGTTCTTTCAGGCGTATCAACTCAACCTGCCGCTCGCCTTCGGCAGCGTGGCCTGGCTGGTCCTGCTGCGGGAACTCATCCGCACCCGCGTCTCCGCCGCACCCGGTGCCCGCCGCTTCTGGACGGCATTTATCGTCGGCGTCGTTTTCCTCGGCGTGGCGACGCATGGCGCGCGCGACACGTGGGGGCTCACCCACATCTGCCTGCAGCCCCTGGTGCTCCTGGGCCTCGCGTGGCTCGCCGCCCGCTGGGCCGAGCTCGGACGAGGCTGGCAACTCGCCCTCGTGGCCGGAGCCACCGTGGATCTCGCGGCGGGCGTCGTCTTCCACTTCGCCATCCAGAACTTCGCGCTCGATCGCCTGCTCACGCCGGCCCGCGATGTCCGCGACGTCGTCATGAGCTACAACGCCGTCACGACCGGCAACACGTTCGCGCTCGCGAAGAACGGCCTCGATACGTTTTCGGTCTGGTTGAACGCGCCCGCGATCCTGCTCGGCGCGGTGCTCGCGGTGCTCTTTTTCCTCGTCCTGATCCGGACCCGCGTCCGGGCGGCAAAGACATGACCGTCCTCCTGGCCGGTGTCGTCCTCGTTAGCCTTGCGGCTGGCATCGGGCTGGCCCGCCGCCTCGGCCACGGGGGGACGACGCGCATCGCGGCACTGCTTCTTCCGCTCGCGCTGTCCGGGGTCGCGCTCGCCACGTGGGGCACCTTCCGGCTGCTGCCGTCGTGGAGTTGGAGCGCGTGCCGGCTGACCGCCGCCGTGCGACTCGGGCACGGGTTGCCGTTGTACACCCCGGTCGG
>CANJCM010000099.1 GCA_947472765.1 Opitutia bacterium | reverse complement strand
GCAACGATTCGGGCGCGAGGCTGGGACGCCGCGCGTGGACTCTTCCTCGACGCGCCGGGGGCTCCGTCCTTCAGCCAGCAGACCAATACGCTCGCGGTCCTGACCGATACCGCGCCCGCCGCCGAACAACACGGACTGATGGAACGCGTGCTCGCGGACAAGTCCCTCACGCAGGCGAGTTACTACTTTGGTTTCTATGTCCGCGAAGCGATGCGTCACGCGGGTCTTGGCGATCGTTACATGGAGCTACTGGCTCCGTGGCAGGAAATGCTCCGGCTCGGTCTGACCACGACGCCGGAGAATCCTGAGCCCACGCGCTCCGACTCGCATGCGTGGAGTGCGCATCCGAACTACGGCCTGCTCGCCACGGTGTTGGGCGTGCGTCCGCTCACTCCCGGTTTTCACTCGGTGCTGATCGCTCCGCATCCCGGCTCCCTGCAGACCGCCTCCGGGAGCGTGCCGCATCCGCTCGGCGAGATCGTGGTGCAGTTCACGCGCAACGGCGCCACGGGTCTGAAGCTCAAGGTCACGCTCCCGCCGGGACTGGATGGCGCCTGCGAGTGGCAGGGGCGGCGGACTTCGCTGCGGTCGGGCACCCAGGAACTCGACCTGTAAGAGGCCGCTGGATCAGCGGAGCAAGGCAAGGCGGCTTTGGTACGTCCAAACTGACCTGTTTCTTCGGGCCGGCCATAGAGCGGCGACCTATCGGCCTCTTATCCGCTTCGAAGGCGCTTCGGGATGCCTTCGGGATGCGTTCGGGATGCCTTCGGGATGCCTTCGGGTAGCCTTCGGCTGGCGGCTTGCGCCGCTTCGGGGGGGCGGAGTGTCAGCTCGTTCTCGTTATCCCAATCTTTCTCGTACTCTCGGAGGAGGGGAGAACGAGAAGGATTACGAGAATGAGAACGAGGAAGGTGGAGCGACCGGCGGACGACACCCCCCGGCGCGGCGCGCCACCCCTCTCCGAGAGGGGACCCTGCGGGCCGGCGGCGGAGGACGGACCGCAGACGCGGGCCTGCTATGAACTTTTTTGTGAGGATCCGATGCGGCCTTTGTGTACTCCTTGGATTCCGAAATTGGCTTTGTAGCCCGCTGCGTGAGCAGCGGGACCGCATGGAGCGCAGCAATGAATGAGTCCCTGTCCTCACGGACAGGGCTACGCCAATCCGCTCAATTTCGGAATCCAAGTACTCCGTGACCTCTGGGTTCAAACACTCGGGCCGCTCTCCCAAAGGAGGCCCGGCGGCGTCTACTTGCGGCCGGCCGCGAGCGCGCGGGCGTGGGTGACTTGGGCCGGCGAAATCCGCGCCGTGAGCGTTTTCGCCAGCGCCGGTTGCTGCTCGCGGACGACCCGACGAGCCGGGTCTTCACCGACTGATCTCGCGCTGGCCGTGAGCAGCCACGACAGCCCTTCCACGTCATCGCTTGGACTGATCAGATTGGTGGATCCCGTGCCCAGCGCGGATTCGCCGGGATGCTACCAAACTCCCGCGCCGAATGCGGGCGCCGTGACTGGCGGTGCAGCCACTTCCCGTTCCGGGATATTGTTCACAGCCACAGAGGGAAAATTCACATGAAGCGGCCAGAAGAGCGACGGGCGACGTGGCGGAGGCGAGGATCTGAATCCGAAGGACAAGGTTGAGCGCCGAAAATTTTCCGACCTTGGGCGGAGGTAAAGTATGCGCATTCGCGACATCAAGCGCCTTGCCGGCCGGCGCCCTCGACTTTTTAGTTGCCCGCGACGGAGAATGCATCAGGATCTTCATCCGCTCTGTTGTTACCACTTCAGTGCCCGACTGTACGTTTCGCTTCGTGACCCCTTGTACGAACGCGGGAAGTACTGTCCGTCTGATTGTCCTGTAAACGTAGCCCTAACGCCAAATCAGCCCCTGTCTGATCCCCTGATGAAAATACCCTTGCCTCGTGTGCCAGTTGTAATCGCTGCCGTACTTCTATTGGACGCGCAGTTTGTCCTCGCTCAAACCGCTCCGGCTTCCTCCGGTGCCGCCACCGAACAAGCCGCCATTAAACTCGACCCGTTCAGCGTCAGCGCAGCCTCTGACGTCGGATTCGTCGGTGCGAACTCCCTGGCCGGTGGTCGTATCGCGACCGCGCTGAAGGATACTCCGGTCGCCTATTCGGTGCTGACCTCGGAGTTCCTCGAGGCGTTCAACATCAATGACACGGGCAAAGCGGCCGAGTTTTCCGTCAACACCACGAACTATGTAAATGACGGCCTTAATGGTGTGAGCGGTTCCACCACGATTCAGATCCGCATTCGCGGTCAGAACGCCAACACCCCGACGCGGAATTTCTTCCCGCTGGATACGGCGAACGACTCCTACAATACCGACCGCGTGGATTTCGCGCGTGGTGCGAACTCTTCGCTGTTCGGCGCCGGCGGTTCTTCCGGCACGCTCAACACGGTCTCGAAGCAGGCGTTGACCAGCAAACCGATCCGGGAACTTCGGCTCCAGGTCGGCAGCTGGGATCGCTACCGGATGACTGCGGATATCAACCAGCCACTGAACGATAAGGTGGCCATCCGCACGAATCTCCTCTGGCAGTCGAACAAGACGTTCCGACTCTACGAATCGGAAATGAAGAAGGGCCTCACCCTGGCCGGCGTGTACAACATCAACTCAAAGTTCTCCGTGCGCGCGGAATACGAGTACCGTACCACCGACAAGGTCTCGGGCACGAATCGCAGCAAGGACAACATCTCGGCGTGGGACGGCAAATTCACGTCTTCCGCCGCGGATCCGGCGATGACGAACACGCAGATGGCCATCGCGGGCGTCAACCGGAAGCCACGCAGTTTCGTGATCGATCCGGATCGGCCGAATGAGGTCTATAACTGGGTTAACCGCTTCCGGACTCAGGCCGCGGTCTATAACGCCAGCCCGACGCTGAACAATTACCTCAACGGCAAGCCGATCAAGAGCATCGGTCTCAACTTGAACGACGGCGCGGGCATGCCCATGACCGAAACGTGGGACCATCCGGATCGCTTCGCGGCGGCTCGCGCGGGCACCCCGTATTTCTGGCTCCCGAGCAAGACCTTCACACCCCTCTGGGAAGCGGATGACAAGTATCCGACCAGCTGGGAGCGGGTGCAGGACATGAGCGTCTATTTCACCTACCGGCCGTCCGACAACTTCTTCGTCGAGCTGTCCGCCGACCAGAACCGGGTCTATCGCTGGACTGAGTACACCGCCGCCAACGGCATGTACAATTTCGAGATCGACATCAACCGGACCAAGCCGGATGGCACCCCGAATCCGCAATTCCTGCAGCCCTTCTCGGAGTATAACAACTTCGCATTCGACCGGGATCCCCTCCGCAAAAATATCAACCTCCAGACGGTGTACGTGAAGGACACCCGTTGGGGCCGTTTCCAGGCCGGCGTGATTGCAGGCCTGAACTACGAGTACCGCAATAGCCGGCAATACTTCTTCCTCCTGCCGCTGCACAAGGGTGTGCTTCCCGGTTCCGATTTACGGGCGTTCATGCCGGCCCCGGACCGGAACATCTTCTCCATTCAAACCCGGTTGTACCCCAACCTGCGCGGCAAGCTTCCCACGGTCCATCCGGAGCAGCGCGCTTACACCGTCAGCGATCCGACGGTGGGGACGAAGGCGGAGCTTACGCCCCGCTGGTATGTTCAGCCCAATCGCATTGGACCGACGAGCAATCTCGAGCGCAAGTTCAAGTTCATCCAGGCCTCCGCGAACATGAACCTGTTCAAGAATCGTCTCGTGCTAATTGGTTCGGTTCGTCGCGATACGACGGAACTGGGCGATTACCATCTGCTGACCTCGGACGACCAGCCCGCGGATTGGGATGGCTTTACCCAAAAGCTCAAGCCGGCCGCCCCCGCCGACTACTGGCAGCTCCGGTATACTCCCATCAATGCGGCGGGTGTCCCCACGGGCCCCAATCAGGCCGCTTCGGCCCGTCCGCGTACGCCCAACTCCGCGGGCGTCCTTGTACCCCAGCCCCAATACGCCGGTCAAAAGTTCCAGGATGACTTCCGTCCGCCGATTCTCAAAACCGGTGTTAACACCCGGACCTTCGGCGCCGTCGTCAACCTGACGTCCTGGCTGGGTGTCTACGCCAACAACAGCAATACGTTCGATCTGGGCGGCAGTAACTTGAACGTCTACCGCACCCTGATTCCGAACACCAAGGCTCAGAGTTACGACGCTGGCGTTCGCGTCACGCTGCCGAACGGCAAGCTCGCCTTCTCGCTCGGTTGGTATCGTGCCTATCAGGAGGGCGCATCAGTCGGTGTCAGCGGCGGTTTCTTCGGCACCGTCAACTCGATTGCCAACACTCCGCCGATTGGTGACCTGAGCGAAACCGGCCGTAACATCCGCAGCTTCGAGCCCTACTTCGGCTTCGGCATCAACACCACTCGCACCACGGAAACGGATGGCTACGAGATGGAGTTGACGGCGAATCTGACGAAGAACTGGCGCCTCATCGTGAACGGGGCCCAAAACAACCCCGTCCAGAAGAACGTCGGACCTGACGTCCCGGGCTGGCTCAAGGAATTCGATCCGGTGATCCGCCAAATCGCATCCGACGCCGGCATCCTGATCGACGCCAACAATCAGGCCACCATCAATCCGGCCATCAACGATCCGACCAAGATCAACGTCAACCGGATCGTTTCGAGCGTCACGGCGTTCAACAACTACTACGCGACGACGGTTCCGGCGATCCTCGCCGACAACACGGCTGTGACCCGGCAGACGGGTGGTCCCATCTACTCCGGGAATATCGCCACGGACTATCGCTTCACGTCTGGATTTTTGAACGGGGTTCGTGCCGGCGTCGCGCTGAACTGGCGTGGTCGGCAGATCCTCGGCAACACCAGCCGGAATAGCATCCCGGACCCGAATAATCCCGCCAAGGCCATCCTCGCGCCGGACGCGACCATCACCAACTACCTGTGGGTGGGTGGCTTCACGAGGGGTACGGCGAACATCTCCTACACCTATCGGTTCAAGGAAGGTGGCCGCTTCGCTCGTGTGAAGCCGAAGACGGTCCAGTTCGACCTGGCGATCGATAACCTCTTCGACATGAGCCGTCCGGTGATCGAGAACAGCACGACCGGTAATTCGACGGCCAACGCGCTGCAGTACGTTCCGCGGAATAATGATGTCTCGAATACGGGCATCATGGCTGTCCCGGGAGCGTATAACTTCCAGCCCCCGCGGAATTACACGCTGTCGGCGAAGTTCTCCTACTAAACCGAGAGTTAGGTTTAGGTACTTAAAACGTCGCGCTGGCGGTTTACCGCCAGCGCGATTTTTTTCGCCCCTCACCCGGCCTTGCCTCGTTTTCGTGAGGGCCGTCCGACTTTTTGAAACGGATTCACCCGGATCGTTTCGTGTCTCGAGGGTTCCGCGCGAACCCTCCGACGGTTAGGGCGGCTTAAAGAATCCCGTAGCTATATTTGGGCGTGCACGAGGCCCGCCCCTACACGAAATGACAATCGATGTAGGGGCGTGCCTCGTGCACGCCCTCCTTTCTTTACGGCTACAGTATCATTTAAACCGCTCTAGCCACCGATTACACCGATGGGCTGGATTTAATCCCGCTCGGACGACACTCGGATTGGCTCCTGTTCAACCGCTCGAGCTTATCCGCGGACTGCGCAGGTCTCTTGAGCCGGAACGATGCAGTCAAATGTAGGGCCGGCGCTCGCCGCCGGGCCGTTTCTCGAACGAAGGACAGAGGCCTGCTGACGAGTGGCAGCGTTGCACTGATTGCTGAACGTTCAGCTCGACGAAATGCAGCTGTGGACGGTGGGGGCACCGTCCCTCCATGGATTGCTCTTTGAGAGGAACGCGAACGGAAGTCTGAACGATCCGCCTACCCTGGAGGGCGGGTGCCCACACCCGCCGGTTTCGTTCCACTGCATCGTTCCAGCTTTTGAGAGGCGGAAGTTGTTCGTCTCGCCCGGAGTGAACGATCCGCCCTGGTCCTCGGCTTATGGCTTGCCGGACTGCGAGCCCGCCACAAGCCTCCGCCGTCGGTCCTTATCCCCGCGGCTCAGTTACCCCTCCAGCTGAGTCAGGTTCCAGTGTCTCCCCAACCATGTCTATTACCCTGATTCCTCCCTTTGTCGGCGTCGGACGGTTCCGCCGTTTCACCTGCCCCGTTGCCCTCGGGCTGCTCATGCTCGCCACCGCGACGGCGGCGCTCGCCCAGTTGAAGACCGATCTGAGCTACGAGCGCATTCGCAATTCGGCGAACGAGCCCGGCAACTGGATGACCTACGGCGGCAACTACGCCGCGCAGCGCTACTCGCTGCTCACCGAGATCACGCCCGCGAACGTGGCGAACTTGAAGCCGGTCTGGATGTACCAGCAGGACGAGACCGTCAAATGGGAGGTCACGCCGCTGGTGGTCGATGGCATCATGTACATCAGCGAGCGGCCCACGATCGTCACGGCGCTCGAGGCCAAGACGGGCCGCAAAATCTGGACCTATCGCCGGCCCGCGCTCGCGGGCGATGTTCCGATCTGCTGTGGCACCAACAATCGCGGCATCGCCATCCTCGGCGACTCCGTGTATCTGAACACCTTTGACGCCCATCTCGTCTGCATCGATGCGAACACGGGGCTGGAGCGCTGGGACAAGGTCGTGATCGATTACCACCTGGGCTATTCGATGACGGGCGCGCCGCTGGCGGTGAAGGACAAGATCATCGTGGGCGTCGCGGGCGGCGAATTCGGCATCCGCGGCTTTGTCGATGCTTACGACGCCAAGACTGGCGAGCGCGCGTGGCGCTTCTATACCATTCCGGGGAAGGGCGAACCGGGGAACGAAACCTGGGGGCCCGGCGACAGCTGGAAGTCCGGTGGCGCCTCGACCTGGGTCACGGGATCCTTCGATCCCGCCTCCAATACGCTGTTCTGGGGCACCGGGAATCCGGGGCCGGACTACAACGGTGACGATCGTCCCGGTGACAATCTCTACGCCTGCTCGGCGGTCGCGCTCGACGCCGACACGGGCAAGCTGAAGTGGCACTTCCAGTTTACGCCGCACGACGTGCACGACTGGGATTCCTGCCAGGTGCCGGTGCTGTTCGACGGCATGGTCGATGGCAAGCCGCGCAAGCTGCTCTCGTTCACGAATCGCAACGGCTTCTATTTCGCGCTCGACCGGACCAACGGACAATTCGTCGCCGGTGGCTCCTATGCGAAGCAGACCTGGGCCAAAGGGCTCGACGATAGCGGCCGGCCGATCGTGCTGCCGAACACCGAGCCGACGCCGGAGGGCAATGTAGTTTATCCGGGCCTGGGCGGTAATTCCAACTGGGCGGCTCCTGCTTTCAATCCGCTCACGGGCCTGGTCTACGTCAACACCGGCACCGATTCGGGGCAGACCTATGTGAAGACACCCTGGAAGTACGAGGTCGGGCAGCACTTCGAGAATGGCGGCGGCCGCAACATCCTCGGCGAGGAGTCCGTGGGCATGCTGAAGGCGATGGATGCCGCGACCGGAAAGACGGTTTGGGATTTCAAGCTGAAGAACAAATCCGGTTCGAACGTGATGACTACGATCACCGGCCTCGTCTTCAGTGGCACCGGCGAAGGTGACTTCTACGCCGTTGATGCCCGGAGCGGGAAACTGCTTTGGAGTTTCCCGGGTGGAAGGGCCATCAGCGGCGGCCCCATGACCTTCCTGGTCGAGGGCAAGCAGCGCGTCGCCGTGCCGATCGGCGCGGCCATCGTCGTGTTCGGATTGTAACCCCCACCGTCTCCATCACTGCGACCATGCACACTTTATCCCCCCGTTTCCTCTGCGTTCTCCTCGTTGTCGGAGCGTCCGCTGTCCGCGGCCAGGACCATATCGATCCGGCGACCGAAAAGGCCCCCGCGGCAAAAGCGTCTGTCCCCAATCCCGGTCAGGCCAAAGGCAAGGGTGCCGGCCGCGGCAGAGGTGCCGCGGCCGACGCCGCCGCACCGCTCGTCCCCCCCGCGGGCGGAGCAAGCCGTCTGCTGAGCGAGACGGACCTCGCCACCGACCTCGAGAAGATCATCGCCAACCCCGCGGATTTGGCGAAAGGCCGCCAGATCTTCGAGATGCAGTGCGTCACCTGTCACGGGCCCAAGGGCGAGGGGGACCGCGGTCCCACGCTCGCGCAGCCCACGCTGACTCGCGCGACCGACGACCGCACTTTGATCCAAATTGTCGCCCGGGGCATCAATGGGACGGAAATGCCGGGTGGCCGAATGAAGTCAGGCGAAGCGCCCTATCTGGCTGCTTATGTACGTTCACTGGGCCGGATCCCGATGGAGAAAGTCCCGGGTGATGCGGGCAGGGGAGCCGAGCTCTTCAAGACCAAGGGGGCTTGTGTCTCCTGTCATACGGTCACGGATGTGAGCACGGCCGCGGTCGGGCCGGACTTGTCCGATATCGGCGCGCGCCGTAGTGCCGCGTTTCTCCGTCGTTCGCTGGTCGATCCCAGTGCCGACGTGCCCCTGTCGGCCGTCGGAAATCAGAACTTCGCGTTCATCCGGGTGAAGACCAAGGACGGCAAGGAAGCCTCCGGCGTGCGAATGAGTGAAGGCGCGTTTTATGTACAGTTCCGGGACATCACGGGCGCCGTCTGGTCGTTGCAGAAGGCGGACCTCGTGGAATTCAAGACCGACCGGACTTCACCGATGCCGGTCTATGCCGGACTCTTCACGCCGGCCGAAATGGACGACGTGATCGCGTATCTGGTCACGCTGCGCGGAAAGAAGAAAGCGGCAGAGCCGGCCCGTTAATTGAGGCTGGCGGACGGCATCGGACACACCCCGGCACGGTGCGCCACCCCTCTTCAACCGGAAGCATGCAGTAGAAAACCGCGAAGAGCGCGAAGAGACGCAAAGGTTTAAAATCGTTGGCCTTTGTAGCCCGCTGCGTGAGCAGCGGGACGACGTGAGGCGAAGCGTTGGAGAAGTCCCTGCCCTCACGGGCAGGGCTACATTCCGGAGAAGGTCACCGAAAGGTGGCCGGAATTCCGACTGCGATGCAGTAGGAAGGCCGTTCGCTTTCAGTACGTTATCGCGGCTAATCCCCGCCTTGACTGCATGGTTCCAGCTTCACGAGAGGGCTGCAGATTAGGTCTGGCGCCGTCTAACGGGCCGGCCGTTACATGTTAGCAGGGTGTCCGGTGGGCGTATCTGCGCTAACGTGTAACGGCCCGACCCCTTGAGAACCTTCTCACCAAGCGGTCCAACCGCCGTCGACGACCAGGGTCTGGCCGGTGACATACGATGCACCTTCCGAAAGGAGAAAGAGGGCGGGCCCGACAACTTCGTCACGCCGGCCAACGCGCCCCAACGCGGTCTTGGCGTTGAGGTGAGCGAGGAACGCCGGGTGTTCGGCCTGGACCTTCGGGTTGGGAAACGGACCGGGCGCGATGCAGTTGAAACGCACGCCCCGCGGTCCGTAGTGCACCGCCAGATACCGGGACATCTGGATCAATGCGGCCTTGCTCGCGCCGTAGTCGATGGGATTGGGTGTCATCGGCGCGGCGTAAATCCTGGGGTCCGGCGAGACCAGGCCATACATGCTGGAGAAGAGCACAATACTGCCGCCGCCCTTTCCGGCCATCGCAGCGGCGACGGTGCGGCAGAGTTCAAACGCGGGCGTAAGGGAACCGGTGAACGTGCGGTCCAGGTCGGCCGCGGACATCTGTTCCAGCGTCTTTCCCCCCGACGACACGAACGCCAAATGCACCAGCCCGTCCGGCGCGCCGTGTTCGTCCAGGAGCTGCTGCACGGTGGCGGCTTGCGCGGCAAGGTTGGTGAGGTCGATCGAAACGGGGACGGTGCGCGTGAGTCCGCGATCGCGGACAAGTGCCTCTGCGCGGCCCGGCAGCTCGAGGCAGATCGTTTTGGCCCCGCCGGCGTCGAGGGCGGCCGTGATGGGAGAACCGAGGTAGCCGGCGCCGCCGGTGACCCAGATCGTCTTGTTGGGAAAAGCAGGAAGCGTGGACATCGTGGTGGTCGTGCCGTGGGCGCGTTTGGTCGGTACGATCGGATGCAGAAAAGCAGGAGCGCCGCGAGTGCGATAGCTGGCCTGTACAACGAAGAGGCCCGGCGGTGAACGCCGGCCCTGCAATGATTCTCGGCATCCGACGTCCGCCGTCCCGTAAATTTGTCGCACCGCCTCCAGGTTCCTTCCTAGATGACGTGCCCCATGAAGCCGATGCTCCCTCATCTCCGTGCCTGGTCCGCTTTCCTCCTTTTCACCCTGACGGCGCCCGCGCTGGTCGTCGCTCAGGTCGTCAACCGTGATACCACCAAGCCGATCGAACTCGGCGCTCATCGGCAGCTGTTTCTCGACGACGCGCTCCTCGAGTCGAGGCACGGCCTCACCCACGTCGTGCATCAGCCGGTCAAGCTGCCCAAGCCCATCATCGTCGGGGACCAGCCGTGGGAAAACTGGGCCATCTACCCGCATGGTTCGCCCTGCGTGATCTGGGACGCAGAAGACAAAATCTACAAGATGTGGTACCAGGCCTACAGCGTGGTGCCGCCGCAGAAGGAGCGCTACATCATGTGCTATGCGACCTCCGTGGATGGTCTCACGTGGCAAAAGCCCAAGCTGGGACTCTTCGATTACGCCGGCACGCGCGAAAACAACATCGTCGTGATGGGCAACACGCAGTGGGCCCTGACCAACGTGATCAAGGACCCGCACGAGAAGGATCCCAAGCGCCGGTACAAGTCCCTCAGTTGGGACGATGGCGCCATCGCGGTGGCGTTTTCCCCCGATGGCATCCATTGGGAACTCCATCCGGGCAACCCGGTGATCCGCGGCACCGGCGACAGCCACAACATTCTGCCCTACGACGAGACCCTCGGCAAATACGTCGGCTACCTCCGGCCCGGGCGTGAACAGGGCGAAGGCAAGCGTGTGATCGGTTACTCGACCTCGGATGATTTCGTCCACTGGTCGCCCATCGAGGTGATTCTCCGACCGGACGCCCTTGATCCGGTCGGTGACCAGTTCTACCAAATGCCCGTCATGCGCTACGAAGGGAACTATCTCGGTTTCCTTTGGATTTACCACAACGCCCCTTCCTGGCCCTGGCCCCGGGACATCTTCGACCGCCGCAACCTGCGCGGCTCCGAGCAGACCCTCGACACGCAGCTCACCTTCAGCCGGGACTCCCGGAACTTCGTCCGCGCCGGCCAGCGTGACACTTTTCTCGCGGTGGGCGCACCGGGCAGCTGGGACGAAGGGATGGTGGAGGTCTCCACGGTGATCCCGCACGGCGACGAGCTCTGGATCTACTACGCCGGCTCCACCGCCAAACACTTCTTCGAGGATCTCCTGAATTTGCGCCAGGAAGTCGACGGCCGGCGCTGGATGATCGGCATCGGCCTCGCGAAGCTGCGCCGCGACGGCTTCGTTTCGCTCCACGCCGGTGACGCCGGGGGCATGGCCCTGACGCGTTTGTTCTCCGTCGGCGCTGCGCGCCAGTTGATCCTCAACGCCGACGCGGGCGGGGGGCAGTTGGAGGTCGAGGTGGTCGATGAATACTTGAAACCAATTCCGGGATTCACGCGGGCGGAGTTTCGGTCAATTCGCGCCGACGGTGTGTCGCTAGCCGGTCGATGGGAGAAAAACGCCGATCTCGCGGCGCTGGCGGGGCGAAGCGTGCGCCTCCGATTCTACCTGCGCCAGGCCGACCTCTTTGCCTTTGAGCTGAAGCCGGCCGGCTGATTCCTAGAGGACAGACGACAGACGACAGACGGCGGATGCCGGACGACGGAGTGGCAGCTCGTTCTCTCGGAGGAGGGAGAACGATTACGACTACGAGAACGAGGAGGATTCGAAAGTGCAGCCGAAGCTGCCTCGGCCTGCGTCCGACTTCAGCCATCAACGTGGACATTGCCCACGGCCACGAGGAGGACGTCCGCGCTGTCTGGGATTTGTTTTTGGGCCTCTTGTGCCTTTTTGCGGCCAACGCCCGGCTCGGTCTCTGTGTCGTCGTGCCTTCGTGGTTAACCGGATTGGAGACCGCGGCGACGTTGAAAGTTGGGCGTTGAGCGTTGCCCGGGCTTCGATTCGCTCGCGGTCAAGGTTCGTTACCCCATCCCCCATGAATCGTCGTAGCTTCCTCAAGTCGTCCGCCGCAGCGTCCGCGTCGGCATTGTTCTGGCCCTCTGTTTCACACGCCGCGCTGCCCACGGCCAAGATCACCCGGATTCGCTTTTTCGAGGCGCCCGTCGTGATGCCGCTCCAGATTCCCCTCCTGCAAAGCAACATGGTCGTCGTGATCGACACCGATGCGAATGTGTCCGGCATCGGCGAAGGGGGCAGTCTCGACTCGCTGACGCCCTGCGCCGGTCGCCTCATTGGTCGGAATCCGTTCGAAATCGAGCGTTGCTGGCAGGACATGTACCGAGCGTTTCATTATCCGCCGGGCCGCGAACGGCTCCACGCGCTCGGTGCCCTCGACCTCGCGCTTTGGGATCTGAAGGCGAAGGCCCTCGGCGTGCCGGTGTATGAGTTGCTGGGCGGGATGAATCGCAACCACCTGGAGTGCTACACGACCACCTTCCGGGGTGGCCCGCCCAATGCCACCCTCCGCGACCGCGCCGCCGCCTGCATGGATGCGGGCTGGCGGCTGTTTCGCTTCGACGCGGCGAGCGTTCGCGGGACGAGCACCTACGACGCGCGGGAACGCATGGTCGAGGTGCAGGCCGACTGTCGCGCCGCCCGCGAAGGCGTCGGCCCGAAGGGAAACTTCATGGTCGATTTTCACCAGCGGTTCGCCTTGAGCGACGCCGTGCGCGGCTGCCGGATGATCGAGGAGTTCGCGCCATTCGTCGTCGAAGATCCGGTGCAGACCGACGCGTTCCTCCAGGACATCCCCAAGCTGCGTGCCCAGACCAGCGTGCCGCTGGCGGCGGGCGAAGAACTCGGCGCCCGGTGGGATTTTCACCAGCTGGTCGAAAACCACGATCTCGACTACGTGCGCTGTTCGCTGCCCAACGTCGGCGGCATCACGGAGCTGATCCGCATCGCGGCGTTGTGCGAGACGCACGACGTTGGCTTCATGCCGCATTTCACCGGCCCGATCGCCACGGCGGCGCAGATTCACGCGCTCGGACCGTTCCCGGGGCCGGTGGTTTTCGAATATAATTACGGCACCCAGCCCATCTCGTACCTCGACGAGTTCCTGACGTTCAAGGAAGGGAAGTTGTATGCCAATGACCGGCCCGGCCTCGGCGTCACCGTGAACTTCGATCGCCTGCGCCTCGTCGCCACGATCGACAAACCCGGTCCCGATCGACCGACGTATTACCGGCCGGACGGATCGCAGTTCACCTGGTAGCACCGTCGTAGGGCCGCCGCTCGCCAGGCGGGCCTCGGGTGCAATCCGTGACCCAGCATTTGCACAGAAGGCAATCCAAGAGGGACCCAAGTCCGGACTCGCTGAGCTCACGCGGAGGCGCGGAGCCGCGGAGCCGCGGAGTTCAGGCGAGGCAATGGCTCGTTCCGTGGAGGAATCGCCGGCCGATTCCCAATTATCGATTTTCAATTCTCAATTTTCAATCCGGGCCGGACACCTCGCGGCTGGTCGCGCGACGGCGGTGCGTTGGCGGCGATTGAAAATTGAGAATTGAAAATCGGTCATCTGGAATTTTGGGGACATCGGACGGGGCCTCACGTCGCTTTGGCTTGAGCCGAAACTCCGCGCCCTCTGCGTCCTCCGTGTTAAAAAAAGTCGGACGGACTCAGCTCCGCCATAACGCTGCAGAACTTGGCTATGGCTTCACTCGCAGCACCGCGCGGCCGGGAAGGGCGCCTTTAACCCTTTCACCGCCGCGGACCACGAACTGGCCGTTCACGAGCACATGGGCGATTCCGGCCGAGGGGACGTTGCCGTGGGTGAAGGTGGACCGGTCGATCACCGTCGCGGGATCAAATACAGTAATATCGGCATCCGCGCCGATGGCGATTCGGCCCTTGGCCTTCATTGCCGGCACGTGGTCGAGACGGCGCGCGGGCAGGATCGTCATCTTGGCGAGCGCTTCCATCAGCGGGAGGAGCTTCTTTTCGCGCACATAATGGCCAAGCACGCGCGCATACGTGCCGGCGCCGCGGGGATGACCGGCCCCGTCCACAAAGGGGATGGAGTCACTGGCAATGATAACACCCGGATGGGCGATCGCCCGGGAAACGTTTTCTTCCTTCATGGAAAAAATCACGACCCATCCGCCCTGCTTGCGGTAGCGTTCGAAGGATTCCTTCGTCAGCCGTTCGCCGGTCTCGGGCCACAGCAGGTCGCCGTAGTCGATTCCCATGCTCTTTTGCCAGCCGGGGTCGAAGATGGCCGACTCCAGCCGCGTGGAACCGGCGAGATACGGATAAACCTCAGTCGTCAGGTCCAGGCCCGCTTTCCGCTTCGCGTCGATCAAGTCCAGGATCGCCGGCACGTCACCCGATCCGCTGCTGCCGACGTGGACAATATGGAGTGGCGCGCGGGAGCTTTCGGCGGCGGTGATGACCTCCTGAATCGCGCCGATGCCGTTCGTGCGCACATGCACGAAGGCGGGGACGTGATTCCGCGCGGCGACGCGGAACATCCGCTCAATCTCCGCCGTGGTGGCGGCCGGTGAATAGTTGATGCCGAAGCCGACGCCGAGCGCCCCGTCGTCGAGACCGGCCTGGATCTCCGCTTCCATCGCCCGCAATTCCGACTCGCGCGCGGCTCCCAAGGTGCCCACCAAGCCCAGCACGGTGGTTTCCCGCGGAATGACCGCACCCGGGCGGAAAGCATGATAGCGGGCCGCGAGGTGTCCGATCGTGGTGCCGAAATTGACGGGCGACTTGCCCGCGAGATCGGCGAGCCACGGCCCGACGGGGGAGTTGCCTGACTCCATATCGAGCGCGGTTGTGACGCCGTCCTGCGCCTTCAGTTCGAGATCGGTGACCTTGAATCCGTGCTGGTGAATATCGATGAAGCCGGGCGCCACGACGAGGCCCGCGACGTCGACGACGACGCGGCCGGCCAGATCCGTTTCGGAGATCGCGGCGATCTTGCCGCCGTTCACGCCGATGTTGCGGCGGGCATCGAGGCCGGTCGCCGGGTCCATCACGCGGCCGCCGGTGAGGACGACGTCGTAGGTTTCGGCGGCCGGAGCAGGGGTGGCGAAGGCCAGCGCGAAAGCGGTGACGACCAGCGGAATCAGACGGGCGGAAATATTCATGGGGTGGGGCCGAGTGCGCGCTTCAGAAAGCCGAAGTCCCGGAAAACTGAAACGCTGAAATCCAGCTGAGCCGCAGAGGACGGAAGCCGGACGCCGGAGGTCGGGAAGTTCGGAGCGTTCGCTCCCCGGTCGCCCCGATCTCCCGGTTTTAGAATCTCCCGTCTCCTGTCTCCGTGCCTTCGTGGTTAATCGGATTGGAGTACGCAGAGGCCCGGCGCTGAACGCCGGCCCTACGGGTACGAGCGTTGTCGTCTGCCACCCGAATTGGCGTCGGCGACCCGGGAGAAAGGGCGGGCCACCGACCGATTCGCGATTGCCGATTTTCAATTGCCAATTTTCAATCCGGGCCGAACACACCGGGGTTCGTTGTGCCGCGGCGGTGGCGTTAGCAGGGATTGAAAATTGAGAATTGAAAATCGGTAATCTGAAATTTCGGGAGCTCGACGGGAGGCGGAGCAAGGCCTCATTGCGAGAATGCCCGACCCCTTGGAAGCTTTCCGATCCAGATTTGGACAGGATGAACAGGATGGGCAGGATGCCGGCATGGATCGATTCGTGGCTTCCTGAATTCCGGCTAAGCTCTGGCTCGGAATGCTGTCCATCCGCGGCTCCGCTCACCGTCGCCGGACTGACACCTTGACGATCTACCCAGGGGGACCTTGGCTGCGCGACCATGATTCTCGCGAGGAAACCGCTCACGCTTCCGGCGGCGCTCCTCATGCTCCTGCTGCAGCGGACGCCGTTCGCGCAGGTGGCGTTCGTGACGGAAGCTTCGGCCATCGGCCAGACGGCTGGGGCGATGCTCCGCAGCGCATTCGCGGCGGCCGCCGGGCTCGGGGCGCTCCACAGCATGGCCGGGGCGTCGGCGGGCAATACTCCCGTGGTCACGCAGATCATCTCCGACCGGGGCCAGCCGGCTCGCGCCACCGTGGGCGTGCCTTTCTCGGAGGAAATCGCGTTCTATAACGCGCGGGTCACGATCCTCGCCGAGTCCTGGACCGTGACCGACTCGCTGCCGCCCGGGGTCGAAATTCCCGGCGCGGTTCTGCAGGGCGGCAAGCTGATGGTGAACACGCCGTCCGGAATCCTGAAATTTTCGGGCACGCCGACGGTCGCCGGCACGTATACGTTCATCATCACCGGCTATCAAAACCCCAATCTCGTCCCGCCGCTCAGCATCGCCGGCGCGAGCATCATCGTGGCTCCACCGCCCAACGCGGCGCCCGTCATCCGGCAGCCGCCCGCCGACCAGAGCGTCTACGTCGGGAGCCCGGCTTCGTTCTCCGTCCTCTTTTCCGGCGTTCCCACTCCGACCTTCCAGTGGGCGCGGGATGGCGTGGCGATTCCGGGATCAACCGGCGCGGAGCTGACGCTCCCCGCGGCCACGACGGCGGACCAGGGCACCTACACTGTCACGATCACGAACTCGCTGGGGAGCGTCGTCAGCGGCGGCGCGCGGCTCGTCGTCAGCCCGGTGCCGGTGCCGCCGGCGTTTGCGATGAATCCCGTCAGCCAGACGATCACGGCCGGTGGCAGCGCGATTTTTTCTGCCACGGTCATCGGCGAGCCCGCGCCCGCGTTGCAGTGGTTCAAGGACGGTGTGCCGCTCGCGGGCGCCACCGGACGAGTCCTTGCCCTCGATGCGGCTCAGTCAGCGGACGCCGGTGCATATACGTTGGTGGCCACCAGTCCGTCGGGCACGGTGACGAGTCCGTCCGCCGCCCTGGTCGTGAATCCGGCTGGAACACTCGTGGCGCAGGCCGGGGCGGTCGGGGCATCGCTGCGGTTAACTGCACCGGCGGCGGTGGCCGGTGCGGCGCCGACGTACCAATGGCAATTCAACGGGGCGAATCTGGCGGGCGCGACCGGTGCGTCGCTCGCGTTGTCCAATCTGCAACCGACCAGCGTCGGATTGTACTCGGTGGCGATCACGAGCGGAGGCTCGACCGTCCGCCAGACCGCCGTCGTGGGCGTTGCGGCGGCCGAGAAGGTCACTGGATCCGGCACGGAGTTGTCGCCCGGCAACATTCGTCACCCGAACGGCAACGTCTTCGATCAAGTACTGCTGACGGGGACCGCCGAGACCATCACGGCCGACGCCGGACAGGTCACCCGGACCTCGTACATCGATTTGAACGACGATATCGTGCAGGTCGAATTCAGCGGGGCCGGCACACTTTCGCTCGTCCTCGACCGCGCCACGGGCCCGGCGGCGCCGCTGAACTACCAGCAGCCTTCGGTCGGCTACATGAAGGGCCATGCGGGCATCGTCATCACCGGCGCCAACGAAACCACCAACGTGTCGGTCCTCAGCGTGGGCCGGGCCACCGCCTTCGATCCCACGGGTGGGTTCAGCATTCTCCAGCCGATCGGGCCGGCGAACCATCCTGACAACAACGGCAGCTCACTCTTCGCGGGCCGCGGTGCGACCCGCTACGACGGCGTCGCGGACCTGGCGTTCATTGCGATTGCGAGTCCGACGGGGAAGTTCGGCGGGCTGCGGACGTCGAATGCGAACTACTTTGCCACCCGCGGATTCACCGGAATCTACGCGCCCGGCATCGAGTTCCAGGGCCCGGTCTTCCTGGGCGACATCAACGCCTTTGATACGGCCACGCCCGTGCTGCTGCTTGGCTCGGCCGCCGACGTGCGTATCACCGGCGGTGATCTCACGCAGGACAACCGGAGTCCCGTGCAAGTGAGCGGGTTCTCCCAGTTGAAGTTCACGGCCGGCGGTGATTCCGGCGGACACCCGCTGCCTGCGCAGACGAACCACGCGGTGCTCCTGCAGAGTGGGTCGGATGTGACGAAGCAGTTGGTCGCGAGTCCGACGCCGTAGGTTTCAAGCATTTGCACAGAAGGCGAACCAAGGGCGAACCAAGTCCCGGGCTTTGGTCTCACGCGGAGAGCGCGGAGCCGCGGAGATGGCGCTCG